>CAOKKL010000001.1 GCA_948469065.1 uncultured Mycoplasmatota bacterium
ATTTACTCGTTCTTAATTTTAAGTATGCTTCAGAACCAAAAATGAAATTATTATTTTTTCTTATTTATTAGAAAATAAAAATCGTATTACTTCTCGAGACGAACTTATGACAATACTTTGGAATAGTAATGAATATATAAACGATAATGCTTTAACTGTAAATATTAGTAGACTTCGAAATAAATTAAAAGAAGCTGGAATTGAAAATGCAATTGAGACAAGAAAAGGACTTGGCTATATTCTCTTATGAGTTGGAAATCCTTTTTAAAAGATAAACTATTTTTTCTTTTTCTTTTTTTCTTTTTCCTGATTATTTTAATTTTATTATTAAGAGCGTTTCATGTTTCAAAAGAATTAATTTATGCTCTATTTATTCTATCCCTTGGTTTCTTTTTTCTTTCTTATTTCTATGAATTTTATCGAAAAAAATCTTTTTACCAACAACTATTTTTTCAAATAAAAGAATTGGATCAAAGTTATTTTATTTTAGAAGTAATTCAAGAACCAAGTTTTTTAGAAGGAAAATTGTTATATGAAGCACTTTATGATATTAACAAATCAATGATAGAAAATATAAAAAAATATGAACTTCAAACGAAAGACTTTCAAGAATATATTGAAATGTGGATCCATGAAATAAAAATTCCTCTGGCCTCTTTAGAATTATTAATTCATAATCAAAAAGAAATTATTCATAAAAAAATTAAAAAGCAATTAACTAAAATAGAAAACGATGTTGAGAAAGTTTTGTATTATACTCGTCAAGAATTTGCTGAAAATGATTTTTTTATTAAAGAAAATAATTTAGAACAAATTGTTAAGGTAGTAGCTTTAAAAAATAAAGACAGTCTATTAGAATATAAAATAGATTTTTCTACCAAATATCTAAATGTTAAAATTAATACGGATTCAAAATGGCTTATATTTATTTTAAACCAGATTATTAATAATAGTATTAAATATCGAAAAGAAGTAAATTCCAAAATAACTTTGTCTTTCGAACAAGAGAAAAATAGGGGATGTCTTATCATTTTAGATAATGGTAAAGGGATTCCAAAACAAGATTTAAATCGTGTGTTTCAAAAAACATTTACAGGTGAAAATGGTCGAGTTGGAGAAAAATCAACGGGAATGGGTCTTTATATTGTAAAAAAATTATGTGATAAATTAGGACATGAAATTAAAATTTCTTCGAAAGAAAATCAATTTACAGAAGTACGAATTTATTTTTATCAAAATCATTATTATGATGTTTTAAAATAACCTTACATTTTTGTAAGGTTTTTGTAAGATAAAAATTAGGACAAAACATATTTTTTTCTTTATAATAAAATTTAGAAAGGAAGAAAAAGATGAAAATATTAAAAGTTTTAAATATTGAAAAATATTATGGAAATAAATCTAGTCTTACAAAAGCATTAAATGATATTTGTTTTGAAGTAGAAAAAGGAGAATTTGTTGCTATTATGGGAGCAAGTGGAAGCGGAAAGACAACTCTTTTAAATTGTTTGTCTACGATTGATAAGGTAACAAGTGGAACAATTCTTGTTGGAGACAAAGATATTACAAAATTAAAAGGAAAAGAATTAAATCGATTTCGTAGAGAAGAATTAGGATTTATTTTTCAAGATTTTAATTTATTGGATACTTTAACTGCTTATGAAAATATAGCTCTTGCGTTGACAATTCAAGCTATAAAAGGAAAAGAATTAGAAAAAAGAATTGAAAAAATTAGTCAAGAATTAAATATTGTAGATATTTTAAAAAAATATCCTTATCAATTAAGTGGAGGCCAAAAACAGCGGGTTGCTGCTGCAAGAGCTATGATTACGGAACCTAAAATAATATTAGCAGATGAACCAACTGGAGCCTTAGATTCGAAATCAGCTAAAATGCTTTTAGAAAAATTAGATTATTTAAATCAAGAGCGAAAAGCAACTATTTTAATGGTTACTCATGATGCTTTTACTGCTTCCTATACCAATCGTGTTATTTTTATAAAAGACGGAAAAATCTTCCATGAAATTTATCGAGGTGAATCTTCTAGGAAAGAATTTTTTGATAAAATTATTGATGTAGTAACCTTATTAGGCGGTGATTATTCCGATGCTTTGTAAATTATCTTTTAAAAATATTCAAAAAAGTTTTAAAGATTATGCCATTTATTTTTTTACTTTAATATTAGGAGTTTCGATTTTTTATATTTTTAATGCTTTAGATAGTCAAACGGTAATGTTAAATATTTCTTCTTCTACCGCTGAGATTGTTAAACTTATGATCGAATTATTAGGAGCTGTTAGTATTTTTATCTCTTTTATTTTAGGATTTTTGATAATTTATGCTAGCCGTTTTTTAATCAAAAGAAGAAAAAAAGAATTTGGAATTTATCTTACATTGGGAATGAGTAAACGAAAAATTTCTATGATATTATTTATGGAAACATTATTCATTGGGATGATTTCTCTTGCAATTGGACTTATTTTAGGTATTTTATTATCGCAGTTTATGAGTATTTTTGTAGCCAATTTATTTGAAGCCGATCTAACCCGATTTACGTTTATTTTTTCAAAAACGGCTATGATGAAAACACTAATTTATTTTGGTTTAATGTATCTTTTTGTAATGATATTCAATACCATTAATATAACGAAATGCAAATTAATTGATTTATTACATGCAAGTAAAAAATCAGAAAGAATTCATTTAAAAAATCCAGTGATTTGTACCATCATTTTTCTCATTTCGATTAGTTTTTTAACTTATGCTTATTATTCTGTAACTGTTGGAGTCGAAAAATTATTAAATTTTCAAGATATTTTAACTCCAATCGTGATTGGGTGTATCTCTACTTTTTTCTTATTCTGGTCGCTTTCAGGATTGTTAGTCAAAATTGTTACCAAAATGAAAAAAATTTATTTTCATGGTTTGAATAGTTTTACGATAAAACAAGTAAGTAGCAAAATCAATACTACAGTATTTTCCATGACTTTAATTTCTTTAATGCTATTTGTAACCATATGTGTATTATCTTCGGCATTGTCACTTAAAAATTCGATGACATCGAACTTAAAAACCTTAGCTCCTGTCGATATCGAATTAGAAAAAAGAAGAAATCTTACTTTAAAAGAAATAGAAAATCAGTGGAATCTAAATCAAAATATGATAGAGGATTCTACCATTTCTTTGGAAGAAACTTTAAAAAAATTCGAAATTGATTATAAAAATATATTTGAAGATACCATTTTATTTTCTGTTTATAACGATCAAATAACTTTAAAAGATACGCTAGGTACTTATTATGAAGAAGCCAAAAGAAATTATCCTTACTTAAGAGATACTTTTAAAGAAGATATGATTCGTTTAAGTGATTATAATGCAGTTGCTCAACTATTTGGTCTTTCTCAATATACTTTAAATGAAAATGAATATATATTAATATCAGATTATGAAACTATGATTCCGCTTCGAAATGAAGCCCTAAAAAGAAATACATCATTGACAATATTGGGAAAAAACTATTTTCCGAAATATTCA
Source organism: uncultured Mycoplasmatota bacterium (assembly GCA_948469065.1). Lineage (GTDB taxonomy): Bacteria > Bacillota_I > Bacilli_A > RF39 > UBA660 > MGBC162267. The sequence continues at coordinate 3,535 of CAOKKL010000001.1, forward strand.
GAATGTCAGGATGGATTCATTCATATTTCAAGTAATCATATCAACATGGGAATTTTTATTGTTCCAGATAATGCTGTTAATGATCATTTAATTGATAAAGAAATTTGGCTTGCTAATTATAAAAATGCTAAAGAAAAAGAAGAAAAACAAAAAATAGAAGATGTTATTTTAAATATAGAAAAGCATCCTTATATAAAAAATACAAGTTTAAATATTACAACAAAAATTGCTTTATATGAAGCGAGTATCGGACTTGGAGCCCTTGTTACATTCATTGGTCTTTATATTGGAATTATATTCTTAATTAGTAGTGCAGCCATACTTGCTTTAAAAGAGTTGTCGGAGAGTAGTGATAATATAGAACGTTTTCAAATGTTACGAAAAATTGGAGTTGACGAAAAAATGATTCATCAAGCTTTATTTTATCAGATTGGCATATTCTTTTTATTTCCTCTTATCATCGCAATGATTCATTCTATTTTTGGTATTTCATTTTGCAATTATATATTAGAAACAATTGGCAATGAAAAATTATTAGAATCTATTATTATGACTTCCATCTTTTTAGTTATCATTTATGGTGGATATTTTCTAATCACTTATATTTGTAGTAAAAATATAATCAAAGAAAAGTAAGACTTTTTTATTCAGCAAAATAAAGTTTTTAAACTAAATTCCTCTTTTGGAATTTTTTTAAATTTTAAATTAACCAGATTATCTTTTCTTACAATTTTGTAAGAAGGTTTTATTTTATTAAATCTTTTCTTAACTTATGATAAAATAAAAAAGAAGGGATGAATTATGACAAAACAAAAAAAATATTTACTTTCCATTGGCTTGTTTTTACTTTTATTTGGAATTACTTTTTTTTATATCTTTTCGAATTATTCGGTAACAGATTTTATAGAAACATTAAAAAGATGTAATCCCATTTTTATAGGATTCGCTTTTTTATGTGTTTTAGCATATTTAGGGATGAATTGTATTTTTTTAAAAAAAATATTTCATTTGTTTGAAACAAAAATTTCTTGGATACAGGCTTTAGGTTATACCTGTACTGAAATTTATTTTTCGGCCGTAACGCCTTCTAGTACTGGAGGTCAACCCATTGAATTAATTTATATGGCTCGAGATCATATTCCTTATCGAAAAAGTACAATCGTGGTATTAATTAATACCATTTTATATAAATTAGCAATCGTTCTTTTAGGAGTTGTCAGTATTCTTTGTTTTCCAAATTTATTATTAAATCATGGAATTTTATTTAATACTTTGATGTTAATTGGAATGGGATTAAATATTTTTGTCATTTTATTTTTTAGTCTTTTGGTTTTTTCTAAAAAAATTCCCAATCGTTTGATTCATTTCTTTTTGAAAGTACTCATTAAATTACATATTGTGAAAAAAGAAAAAGAAGTAGAAAAAAAACAAGAAATGGAAAATGCTTTAAAAGACTATCAAAAATGTTCAGAATTAACCAAAAAAAATCCCAAACTATTTTTAAAATTATTTTCTCTTATTTTACTTCAGCGAATTTTTTTATTTAGTATTAGTTTTTTGATTTATCGAGCATTTGGTTTGAATGAATATTCTTTCTTACCCCTTGTAGCACTTCAAATTGGAGTAAATCAAGCAATTGATTCCGTTCCATTTCCAGGAGGTGTTATGGTAGGAGAAGGTTTAACTTATCAAATTAATACTATGATTTTTGGAAGTACTTTCGCTTTATCGTCTATGCTTTTGGTAAGAGGAATTAGTTTTTATTTTTTAATTTTATTTAGTAGTTTCGTATATTTGTGTTATCATATAAGTGGAGTGAGAAAGGAAAAACAACATGATAGGAGTTTATAATTATACTGTTTTATTTACCCTTTTTGGAACAATTTCGGGAGTAGTAGGAATTAGAGAAGCAAGTTTGGGAAATATATCTGGAGCAATGTTTTGTTTATTATTATGCGGTTTTTTTGATATGTTTGATGGATGTATTGCAAGAACAAAAAAAGATAGAACCGAATTTGAGATTAAATATGGAATTCAATTAGATTCTTTATCGGATGTAATATGTTTTGGAGCTCTTCCAACTGTAATTACATTAGAAATAACCAAAAGCTTAGGATTCTTTCAAATATTTAGTATTTTTTATCTTGTAGCTGCTATTTCTCGACTTACTTTTTTCAACGTAGAAGAAGAATTAAGAAGAAAAAAAGAAAATACAAGCCGAAAAACATATTCTGGAATTCCTGTTACCGTGGCTGCACTAATATTACCTATATTATATCTTTTAAAAGATTTTACTAAGAATTCTTTTCCCCTTGTTTTTTTAATTGGAGTTTTAATTTATGGAATGTTGCAAATTTCTAAACTAAAAGTACCACATTTAAATAGGAAAGGATTAATCATATGTCTTCTAATCGGCCTTTGCATCATAGGGATATATCTTTTACTACAATTCCTATAAATAATAAAGAAACTTTTTTATTACGATTTTTATATCATACAAAAATAGGAAGAATTTTTTTGTATTTTTTTATTCAACCTTTATTTTCAAAATTAATCGGTTCTTTTTTGAATACAAGAATCTCTATTCTACTGATAAAACCATTTGTAAAAAAGAATAAGATTGATTTAACTAGATTTCAAAAGCAAAAATATACTTCTTTCAATGATTTTTTTTGTCGTCGATTAAAATATACAAAAATTTTATCGGATAAAACACAGTTTTTGTCTCCTTGTGATGGGAAATTGTCAATCTATAAAATAAAAAAGAATTTAACTTTTCAAATAAAGCATTCTATTTATTCTTTAAAAACCTTATTACAAGATGAAGAATTAGCAAATCTTTATCAAAATGGAATTTGTCTTATTTTTCGTTTAACTCCTGATGATTATCATCGCTATCATTTTATCGATGATGGAGAAATTCTTGTGCAAAAGAAAATTTCTGGAGTATTACACACAGTACGTCCGATTGCCATGGAACAATTTTCTATATTTCATGAAAATACAAGAGAAATTACGAAAATGAAAACGGCAAACTTTGGAATCGTTACCCAAATTGAAGTTGGGGCATTAATGGTTGGCAAAATTCAAAACCAGAAAAAAAGAAATTTTAAAAAAGGAGAAGAGAAAGGTACTTTTTTATTTGGAGGATCTACTATCATTTTATTAATGGAGGAAAATAAAGTAGAAATGAATCCTATTTTATTAAAAAATACAAAGCAAAATTTAGAAACACAAATATACTATCAAAATTTCATTGGTAATAGCAAAAAGATTTAAGATATAATAAGTTAAGTTGAAAAGAAAATTCGTAAGTAAATAAATGCAAAGAAATACCATAATAATAAAAAGATTGGTATTTTTTTATTGCCAAAATAGTAAAAATATAATATTTCGTCGAGGAAATCCAAGTCATCAAGTGGCAGAAAATTTTCAAGAAAAAGAAGTGGCAGAAAATTTTGAATGTAAACATTCTCGCCCTCGTACTATGTAAGATTAATCTATACTTTAAAGTAATGTGTAAATATAAATAATTTTTTTAAAACAAAAATTATAAAACTAGCATTTTTAATTGACAAGTGCTAGTTTTTTAGTATAATGATATTAGCACTTGAATATAATAGGTGCTAGGAGGTTCGAATGGAGGAACGTCAACAAAAATTATTAAAAGAAATCGTCGAATCATACATTAAAACGGTAAAACCAGTTGGAAGTAAATCGTTATGTGAAAAGTTTAAATGTTCTAGTGCAACAATACGAAATGAAATGGCAGAATTGGAAGATTTAGGACTTTTAGAAAAAAATCATATTTCTTCAGGTAGAATTCCTAGTGAAAAAGGATATCGTTATTATGTTGAAAATTTAATGAAACCGAAAGAACTTACTGGAGAAGATGTTTTAAAATTACAAACGATTTTTTCGAATCGAGATTTAGTGTTATCAGATACTATTAATAAATGTGTTGAAATTATTAGTGAAATTACAAATTATACTAGTGTCGTATTAGGAAAAAAATCGAAAGTAAGTGCTTTGCAACAAGTAAATATCATTCCACTGAATGCTGGAAAAATTGTAGCATTGGTTTGTACTGATCAAGGATTTGTGCAAAATAGACAATTTACGATTCCGGAACATGTAAAAATGGAAGAATTGGTAAAAACTAGTGAAATTATTAATAAAATGCTGATTGGTACACCAATTGATGAAGTAAGTGAACGTTTAGAATATGACATCAAACCAATTATTAGTAAACGAATTGAACAATATGAGTCGGTTTATCATATTTTTATGGAAGCTTTTCAAAATTTTGCTTCGAATGTTCAAGAAAATAATATTCATTTAAGTGGAAAATACAAATTAATTGAAAAACCAGAATATGATAATGTTGAAGAAATTAGAAAAATAGCTTCCAAATTTGAAGATGATGATTTAATTAAAAAAATTGAAGAGAAAAAAGATTTTAAAGGAATTAATATTTATATTGGCGAAGAAAATGAATTTGATCCAAATGTAACCGTGATTAAAACAACATATCATTATCATGGGGAAGAAGGAACCATTGCTATCATTGGTCCAAAAAGAATGGAATATGACCGAGTTGTAGGACTTCTTTCTTATATCAATGAAAATTTAAATGAAGAAGGTGATTTATAAATGGATGAAACAGTAGAAAAAGTTGAAGTATTAGAACAAACAAATGAAGAAAAGAAACAAAAAGAACTTCCAAAAAAGAAAGAAAAAAAAAACAAAAAAAGTAAAGAAATAATAGAACTTGAAAAGTTAAAAGAAGAAAATGCGTTTTTAAATGACAAATTATTAAGAATCAATGCAGAAATGCAAAACATGAAACGTCGAAATAATGAAGAAATAAGTAGATTGATGAAATACGATGGTGAAAATTTTATCAAAAAATTACTACCTATTATTGATAATTTTGAAAGAGCAATTAATATGGATGATACCAACTTAGAAGATGAAGTTAGTAAATTCTTAAGCGGATTTAAAATGATATATAGTAATTTAAAAACGATTCTAGACGAATTTGAAATCAAAGAAATAGATAGTCTTGGAAAAATTTTTGATTCTTCTTGTATGGAAGCTGTATTAACAGAACATAAAGATGGAATTGAAAAAAATATAGTATTAGATGTCCTTCAAAAAGGATATTTATATAAAGATAAAATTATAAGACCAGCTATGGTCAAAGTAAGTGAATAAAGAAAGGTGATTATTTATGGGAAAAATTATAGGAATTGACTTAGGTACAACCAATAGTTGTGTCTCAGTCTTAGAAGGTGGAGAACCAAAAGTTATTGTAAATGATGAAGGGGAAAGAACAACTCCTAGTGTCGTGGCTTTTAATGGAGAAGAAGAATTAGTTGGAGCACGTGCTAAGCGTCAAGCTGTAACGAATGTTAATAATACGATTGCTTCCATTAAGAGATTGATGGGAACAAAAGAAAAAGTAAGTGCAAATGATAAAAAATGGACTCCAGAAGAAATTTCTGCAAAAATTTTAAGTAAATTAAAAAAAGATGCCGAAAATTATTTGGGAGAAAGTGTTACAGAAGCCGTTATTACGGTACCAGCATATTTTAATGATGCAGAAAGACAAGCAACGAAAAATGCTGGTAAAATTGCCGGACTTGATGTAAAACGTATTATAAACGAACCAACGGCTGCTGCCTTAGCTTATGGATTAGATAAACAAGAAAAACTACAAACCATTTTAGTATATGATTTAGGAGGAGGAACATTTGACGTTTCCATTCTAGAATTAGGAGATGGACTATTCGAAGTAAAATCTACAGCTGGAAATAATAAATTGGGTGGAGATGACTTTGATAAAAAAATCATTGACTATTTAGCAAGTGAATTTAAAAATAAAGAAGGAATTGATTTAACCGATGATAAAATGGCAATGCAGAGATTAAAAGATGCTGCAGAAAAAGCCAAGAAAGATTTATCTGGTATGACAAAAACTCAAATCAGTTTACCATTTATTTCACAAAAAGATGGAAGTCCAGTTCATCTAGAAATGGAATTAACCAAAGCTAAATTTGAAGATTTATGCCGTGATTTATTTGATTCCACTTTAGAACCAGTTCAAAAAGCCTTAAAAGATGCGAAATTAAAAGCAAGTGATATTAATGAAGTTATTTTAGTTGGTGGTTCAACTCGTATTCCATATATTCAAGAATTAGTAAAAAAAGAACTTGGTCGTGAACCACACAAAGGTGTGAATCCTGATGAAGTAGTAGCAATGGGTGCTGCCATTCAAGGTGGAGTTTTAACCGGTGAAGTAGATGATTTGGTTTTACTAGATGTTACTCCATTATCTCTTGGTATCGAAACGCTAGGAGGAGTAATGACGGTATTAATTCCAAGAAATACAACCATTCCAACTAGTAAAAGTCAAGTATTCAGTACGGCTGCGGATAATCAACCTGCTGTAGATATTCATGTATTACAAGGGGAAAGACCGATGGCAAATGATAATAAAACATTAGGAAATTTCCAACTAATGGATATTCCTCCAGCTCCAAGAGGAGTTCCTCAAATTGAAGTAAAATTTGATATCGATGCAAATGGTATCGTTCATGTAACTGCTAAAGATTTAGGAACCAATAAAGAGCAAACCATTACCATTACCTCAAATACATCTTTAAGTGATGATGAAATTGATAAAATGGTTCGTGATGCGGAAGCAAATAAAGAAGCGGATGAGAAAAGAAAAGAAGAAGTGAATGTAAAAAATGATGCTGATACTTTAATCTTTAGTACCGAAAAAGCCATAAAAGATCTTGGTGATAAAGTAGATGAAAAAGATAAAACAGAAGCAGAAGAAAAAATCAAAGAATTAAAAGATGCTATGGAAAAAAATGATACCGATGAAATCAAAAAGAAAACAGAAAGTCTACAAGAAGTTGCGATGAGACTTGCCACTAAAGTGTATGAACAAGCCAATAAAGATGGACAAGCAAATGAGACAGATGGTGCAGATCAAAAAGATAAAAAAGACGATGTTGAAGAAGCAAGTTACGAAGAAAAATAATAAGAGAGAAGAAAATTCTCTCTTCCTTAAGTTAGGAAAATAGAAATGAAAAGACAACAAATTAAAGAAATTTTAGAACAATTATTATCTACAGGTGGAGATTTTGCAGAAGTTTTTTTAGAGGAAAAGCAAGTGAAATCATTTAACTTTATTGACCAAATGTTAGAAAAAGTATCCATGTTTCATGTTAATGGATATGGTCTTCGTTTAGCAAAAAAGGAAAATACTTATTATGCCTCTTCTAATGATTTTCGGAAAAAAAAGATCGAACAAATTATTTCGGAATTAAGAAAAAATGTTAATGATAAATCAATTTATAAAAATATTTCATTAAAAAGAAGAAAAGATTATAAAAAAGAACAAATTTCTTCTTTTACGGATGAAGAAATTAAAACAAAGTTGAAACAATTAGATGAAAAGATAAGAAAAAAAGAAGATAGAATTAGTCAAGTAAATCTTATCGTAGAAAATACAATTCAAAATGTAACAATTGCAAATCATACGGGTTTGTATGTAAAAGAATATCGAGTATTGAGTCGCTTTTCAATCATTCTGTATTTAAAAGATCAAGAAAAATCTTCTCGAATTTCTTTTAGTAAAGGTGCTTCTTCTAATTTAGATTTTTTAAATACTATTGATTTTGACAAAGAAATTGATTGTTTAATCAAACAAGGTTTAGACAAATTGTATGCAAAACCATGTATTGGAAAAGAAATGCCTGTTATAATAGCACCTGGATTTGGAGCTGTTATATTTCATGAAGCATGTGGTCATGCCATGGAAGCTTCTAGTGTAGCCGAAAATTCTTCCGTCTTAGCGCAAGAACTAAATCATAAAATTGCCACTGATAAAGTTACTATTATTGATGATGGTAGCTTAAAAGATGAATGGGGAAGTAGTTTTATTGACGATGAAGGAAAACCAACCCAAAAAAATATTTTAATAGAAAATGGTGTTTTAAAAAGATTTTTAATTGATGAATTAAATAATCGTAAAATGAAACAAACTACAACGGGTTCTGGGAGAAGAGAAAGTTATTTATATGCTCCTACTTCTCGCATGAATAATACCTATTTAAAAGCTGGAAACAATACATTTGAACAAATGATTCAAGATATCAAATTAGGATTATATGCTGTAAAAATGGGTGGAGGGTCAGTTGCTACCGAAACGGGCGAATTTAATTTTGGAGTTGATTTGGGCTATATGATAAGAGATGGCAAAATTGCAGAATGTGTTACTTCTGCTAGTTTAATTGGTAATACAAAAGAAATATTACAAGAAGTAGAAATGGTCGGAAATGATTTTTCACTTGGTACAGGATACTGTGGTTCTATTAGTGGTAGTGTCCCAGTAACGGTAGGTCAGCCAACCATTAAAATTGGTAAAATTTTAGTAGGTGGTGAAAAATGAAACAGAAAATCATCGAATTAGGAAAAAAAGCTAAAATTGATATCGAAATATTTGAAAAGACCCAAGAAAAAGTTGATATTAATACCATGAATGGGAAAGAAAAATTATTTCAAATTACAAATGTTACTTCATACCGAATTAAAGCCATCAAAAATGAAATTTCTATTGAATATATGACTGATAATTTAAAAAATCCAAATTTAATCATTGATAATATTCAAAATATTTTTAAATTACAAGAAAATAAAAATAAAAATTTTCTTTGTCAAGGAAACTTAAAACATAAATTAGAACAAAAAGAAACATTAGATTATAATAAAATAAAACAAGATTTTTTGAATTTAATTGATTTAAAAAAAGAGTATCCTTTAATTTTAAATATTGAGACCACTTATTCCCATTATATCAACCGATATGGGATTAATAATAAAGAATGCAGTTTAACGGATGAAACTTATTATCATGAGTATGGAGTAGCGATTACAATTGAAAAAATGGATAAGAAAAAAGTATCGTTTATTAATTTTTATTCCGAAAATTATGACTTTAAATCCTTTTATCATTATGTTCGAGAAAAATTAGAATATTTAATTATAAAACTAAATGGTGATAATTGTACCACAAAAAAATATAATATTATCTTAAAAAATAATGCTGTGGCACTTATTTTAAATACTTTTGCAAATTCTTTTCAAAGTAAAGAAATGGAACAAAATGTATCTATTCTTTCTGGAAAAAGAACTCAAAAAATATTTGGCGATAAAATAACAATCGTCGAAGACCCTAAAAATGGAATTGAAAAACGTTATTTTGATACCGAAGGAACCATTACTTATGAAAAAGAACTTGTAAAAAATGGAATATTTCAATTGGAAATTAATAATTTAGAATATGCAACGAAACAGAATGTAAAAGCAACGGGAAATGCTTATGGAGTCAACAATTTATATATAAAATCGGGCGATAATTCCGAACAGGAATTAATTCAAAAGCTTAATAATGGTATTATTATTGATGAAATTTATGGATTACATTCTGGAATTGATAAAAAAAATGGAACCATTTCTCTTCATGCGGAAGGACTTGTTGTAGAAAATGGAAAAATAACAAACGGATTAGAAATGATAATATTATCTACCAATTTTTTTGAGTTGTTTTCAAATGTAATGGAAATAGGAAAAGAATATTCGCATAATTTATTATGTGTTTCAGCCCCTTCTTTATTATTAAAAAATATAACAATTGTAGGAAAGAAGTGAAATAAATGGAAAAAAAAGATTATTATGAAGTCTTAGGTGTTTCAAAATCTGCAACCGATGAAGAAATTAAACGATCATTTCGAAAATTAGCAAAACAATATCATCCTGATGTTAATAAAGAGCCAGGTGCAGAAGAAAAGTTTAAAGAAATTGGAGAAGCATATTCTGTTTTATCTGACCCCGAAAAAAGACGTCAATATGATCAGTTTGGACATGCAGCCTTCCAAAATGGTGGCGGAGGATTCTCTGGATTTAATGCTGAGGATTTTGATTTAGGAAGTATTTTTGATGATTTATTTGGAGGAGGATTCTCTGGATTTAGTAGTTTTGGAGGTTCATCTAGAAGAAATGCCAATCGACCTCAAAAAGGAAGAGACCGTCTAATAAGACTTGATTTATCTTTTCTAGAAGCTGTAAAAGGATGTAAAAAAGATATTCAACTAGAATTAGACGAAATTTGTGAAAAATGTAATGGTGTTGGTGGATTTGGTGAAAAAATTTGTAAAACTTGTGACGGAAAAGGACGAGTAATTGAAGAACAACGTAGTTTATTTGGTATTTTTCAAACAGAAACTACTTGTTCTACATGTGGAGGAAAAGGAAAAACTTACGAAGAAAAATGTAATTTATGTCGTGGATCTGGTCATATTAAAAAGAAAAAAGAAATTGAAATAACCATTCCAGAAGGAGTAGACAATGGCTATCAATTAAAAATTTCTGGAAAAGGTGAAGCTGGATATCATGGTGGCCCAAATGGCGATATTTATATCGAATTTAAAGTTGGAAAAAGTCCTATTTTTGAAAGAGAAGAAGAAGATTTATTCCTTGAAGTACCAATTACTTTTACAACGGCAGCTTTGGGAGGAAAAGTAGAAATTCCAACCATTGATAGTAATGTTATATTAGATGTTAAAGCAGGAACTCAAAGCGGTAGCAAAGTAAAATTAAAAGGAAAAGGTGTGAAAGTAGCCAATTCTTTACGCAAAGGGGATTTATATGTCATTTTTCATGTGATTACTCCAACAAAATTATCAAGAGAACAAAAGAGATTGTTGGAAGAATTAGATAAGACAAATTTAGAAAATGACAGTGAAATAAAAAGCTTCAAAAAATATTTATAGTTATGTGAAAAACATAGCTATTTTTTTATATATTCATCCTATGAGAATGGATAAAAATTGACAAAAATTGCACAAAATCATATACTTATAATAATTGAGGATTTGATGATATGCAAAAAAAATATAAAATTACCTTATTTGTTTTAATATTACTTTTAATTGGAACCATTTCTTGTTTTATTCATTATTCTTTTCATAAAAGTAGTAATGCTATTAATGAATATGCAGAGGTGTTTGTAGAAGAAAACTTATCCTTTAACTTTTTAGAAGGAAAAGAAATTGAGACCAAAGAAAAAGAAAAAATATATCACTTTTCCATTATTAATACTTCCAATGAACCTACTTATTACAGTATAAATTTAGAACGTACCAATTCTAAAAATGCAGAATACGAACTTTTTAGTGATCAAGAAAACTTTCAAAGTATTCAAAAAAATTATCCCAATGGTCATGATGAAATTATCAAATCGATGGAAATTCAAGGAAATACTACACATAGTTATACTTTAAAAATTAAAAATAAAGAGCAAGAAAAAGTCATTGGTACGATTGCTATCCAAATTGAAAAAGACATGAATAATTTTGCAAATGTTATTTTAAAAAATAATGAGGTACATGGATCTGCTCAAACGATAGTTGGAGAAAATGCTGCAGTTACAGAAGAAGGATTAATTGAAAGTACCGACGACGATGGAAAAAGTTATTATTTTCGTGGAAAAACAGAAAATAATTATGTTTCTTTTGCAAATCTATTATGGCGAATTGTAAAAGTAAATGGAGATGGTACAGTAAAATTGGTTTTGAATCAATTAATTAATAATAGTACACAATTTTATGCCCAAGATAGCAATTATAATTTATCATTTCAAGAAGCAAATATTTTAAATATTTTAAAAGTTTGGTATCAAAGTAATTTAGAAAATTATGATTCTTTTATAGCTAATAGTAAGTTTTGTTCCGATACTTCTTATGATGAAAATGGATTTCTCACACTAACAAGAATTTATACCAATCACAATGCTATATTTGAATGTTTAATAGAACCTACTTCTTCTAAAATTGGTTTACTATCGGCAGATGAAGTGGCATTAGCAGGAGGCAGTAATCACTCACCAAATACCGAATATTATTTATATAATTCTGAAATTAATACAAGTTGGTGGACATTAAGTCCTGCTAAAAACAATCATGGGAATTTTTACTACATTGAAACGGATCAAAATGGAGAGATGAATGAAGGCACTCTTGGCACCTTGTTTCGGGGAAATCGACCTGTCATCAATTTAATCAAAAAAACAACTGTAACGGGAGTTGGAACCAAAGAAGACCCATATGTCGTCAATAATCCGTAAAAAGAACGATTTTTCGTTCTTTTTCTTTACATAATTTATGGAAATTACTATAATAATAACAAAAGGAGGAGGAATACAATGCAATTTTTAAAAGATATTATTTCATTTTTTCATACCTTATCTTTAATTGATTACATCTTGTATTTTTCCGTTCTTACTTTAATTGTATTAGTGATATCTTTAATTTATATTTTAAAAAATAATGAAGAAGAAGAAATTTTAAAAAAACCAGTTCAAAATGAGATAGAGGATGAAATTGATTTAAAAAATATTGTAAATACCATTGATGAAAAACCGAAACCTATCATTGATATGACGGAGTATGAAAATGAACAAGAAGAAAAAGCTATTATTAGTTATGAAGAATTATTAAAAACGGCTCCGATTCCGATTCAATATGAAGAAGAACAATTAATTGATAATGAAGTACAAGTGAAAAAAATCAATTTGGATAAATTATCCAATAGTTCTCTTGAAGAAAATAAAGTTGAAATTAAGTCAACAGCTTATTATCATGAAGAAGAATTTTTAAAAACACTAAAGCAATTAAGTGAACTTTTAAATTAAATTTTAAAAAGTTCTTTTTTATTGTATAATAGAAAAATTGGAGGGATTTTTATGACATTTTCCATCATAACTTTAGGTTGTAAGGTCAATTTATATGAAAGTGAAATGATGAAAGAAAAATTAGAAAAAGCTGGTTTTTTATTTCAAGAAGAAAAAAGTGATATTACCATTATTAATACTTGTACAGTAACGAATATGGCGGATAAAAAATCTCAAAAAACCGTTCGACATATGAAAAAAAATAACCCCAAGACAATCTTAGTAGTTGCTGGTTGCAGTAGTGAAAATAAAACAAAGGAATACCAGTCGATGGGGATTGATATCTTAATTGGGAATCATGATAAAAGTAAAATTGTATTACTAATTGAACAATATTTAAAAGAAAAAAAAGTCATGGTTCAAATTGATAAAACTAGGAACTTACCATTTGAACCAATGGAAATTGAAAAATTTACGACACATACAAGAGCTTTTTTAAAAATTCAAGATGGATGTAATAATTTTTGTAGTTATTGTATAATTCCTTATGTTAGAGGTTCACTTCGTTCGAAACCAATGAATGATGTCTTAAAAGAAGCCACTTCTTTTGTTAAAAATGGCCATCAAGAAATTGTTCTTACTGGAATCAATACAGGAGCATATGGATATGGACTTTCTTACGATTTAACCGATTTAATTCATGAATTAAGTAAAATAGAATCTTTAAAAAGAATTCGTATTTCTTCGATTGAAATAACAGAATTAAATGCTAAATTTTTAAATGAATTACAAAATAATTCCAAAATATGTGATCATTTACATATTCCCCTTCAAGCTGGTAGTGATGAAATATTAAAAAAGATGAATCGAAAATACAATTTAAAGGAATTTGAATTAAAACTAAATGAAATAAGAACAATAAGACCTTTCATTAATATTACAACAGATGTTATCGTAGGTCATCCATTTGAAACGGAAGAACTTTTTCAAAAAACATTAGAAACAGTAAAGAAATTTAAATTTAGTAAAGTTCATGCTTTTCCATACTCCAAAAGAGATGGAACCGCATCAGCTTTGATGCAAGAACAAGTTACAGAAGAAATGAAAAAAGAACGAAATCGAAAATTGATTGCTTTATCTAATACTTTAGAACAAGAATATGCCAAACAATTTTTAAATCAAACAATGGATGTTTTAATCGAAGAAGTTAAAAATGGAAATGCCATTGGACATACAACTAATTATTTGAAAGTAAAAGTGGAAGAAAAATTACTACCTAATCATATGGAAAAAATTTTATTACAAAAGTTTGAGGGCATGGAAATCATTGGTTCAAAAAAGACAATGGTACAACTTTAAAAAAAGATATATTTTTTAAAGAAATCTGGTATAATAAAAAGAGGTGAAGGGTATGTTTTCAAAGTGTGATTTTAAAATATTAGAATTGAACGATAATTTTAATTTTATGGGAATTGTAAAATTAAATGATTCCTTATTAAAAAAAGCTAATTTTATCCAACCAATTTTTCGGAATACAAGTCCATTAATCATTCAAAAAGTTGGTAAAAAAGATTATCATCAATATGATGAATTTATTATCACTTCCTTAAATGATTATTACAATAGAATGAGTTCTGCAAGTCAAAAAGATCGGGAAATGATGTTATTAAATTATAATCGACTATATGAATCTTGGACCAAATTAAATCAAGCAAAATCGAATCAAGATTTCTCTAATTTAGACGAGCAATATGATTCATTATCTTATCAATTATATTTATTAGGATATAAAATGTCGAAAAATTAAAGGCGAAAAAACTTTCGCTTTTTTTTATTTTTTGATAAAATGAATGAGGTGAAGTATCCATGCATTACATCAAAGGAAAAATAAGACAAACGATTTATAAAAGTGAAAATGGTTTTTTTGTAGGGACTTTTAAAATAAAAGAAACCGACGACGAAGAATTAAAAGAATTTTTAAATAAAACAATAACGATTACAGGAACATTTGTTGATATAAATACAGAAGATACTTTTATTCTTTTTGGGGAATATTTAAAACATGAACGCTATGGATATCAATATCAAGTCATAAAATTTGAAAAAGAGATTCCAACTGGTACCGAGGCCATAATTGAATTTTTAAGTAGTCCTTTAATCAAAGGATGTGGAGAAAAAACGGCCATTAAAATTGTTGAAACCTTTAAGGAGGAATCTTTAACAAAAATAAAAGAAAATATGGCTAATTTATATATTGTTCCTGGCATGACAGAAAAAAAAGCCAGTAAAATTTATGCATCTGTATTAGCATATTCTAGTAGTGACGATTTAATTTTAGAATTAAAAAATCTAGGATTTAGTGTCAATGAAGCTACCAAAATAATCAATCGTTTTAAAGATAAAACGAAAACTTATTTAAATGAAAATATTTATTTATTCCAAGAAATCATTGATTTTAATAAAATTGATGAAATCTTTAAAAAAAATAATGACATTGATAATCCAATTCGCGTAAAAGCTTGTATTATTGAGTGTATGAAAAGATTAAGCGACACCACTGGAGATATTTATTATTTTAAAGAAGACATTCATTCTGGATTAAAAAATTGGTTTCAGATTTTTCTAGATATTGATAGTTTTGAAAGTTATTTGAATGAATTAGAATCGAAGTTTGAAATCATTCAAAAAGAAAATAAAATTTATTTAGAAGAAAATTATGAAATGGAACATAAAATTGCGGAACATTTATTTCAAATAGCAATGTGTCCTAAAAAAACATATAAAAAATTAGATGAAAAATTAGAAAGTTTAGAAGAAAACTCTTCTGTCCATTATAATTTAGAGCAAAAAAAAGCTATCAAAAAGGCTTTAAAAGAACGAATTACTATTATATCCGGGGGACCAGGAACTGGAAAAACAACTATTGTAAATGCAATCGTAAAACTATATATTAGCTTATTTCATTTAACTCCTATTGAAACTTATACCTCAATTGCTCTTTTGGCTCCAACTGGAAGAGCGAGTAAAAAATTAGCAATGAGTACAGGACTTCCTGCTATGACGATTCACCGTTATTTAAAGTGGAATAAAGATTCCAACGAGTTTTTAGTCAATCATCAAAATAAAAATCAACATCGATTAATTATTGTGGATGAAGTAAGTATGATTGATACTTTTTTACTGAACCATTTGTTAGAAGGAATAGAATCTAACATTCAAATTATTTTTGTTGGAGATACTTTCCAACTGCCAAGTGTCGGAGCAGGACTCATTTTAAATGATTTAGTAGAAAGTGAGTTATTTTCATATTGTCCATTAAATAAAATTTATCGTCAAAGTGAAAATTCTTATATTCCTTTTTTAGCAAAAGAAATTAAAGAGCAAACTATTAATGAAAATTTTATGGAAAAAACAGATGACTACAATTTTTTCCCTTGTCAAAATAAAAGTATTAAAGAAATTATTTATCATATATGCGAAAAATCGCTAGAAAAAGGATTAAAGGTAGATGACGTTCAAATACTTGCTCCTATGTATAAAGGAGAAAATGGCATTGATAATTTAAATATTATTTTACAAAATTTGTTTAATCCAAAATCAAAAGAAAAAAAAGAAATTCAAGTAGGAGAATATATTTATCGAGAAAATGATAAAGTTTTACAACTAATGAATAATCCAGATTGTAATGTATATAATGGAGATATTGGTTATATTAAATCCATCGAAGAAATAAAATCCAAGGGACGAAAAAAAGAACAAATTACCATTGATTTTGATGGAAATTATGTTGTTTATTCGAAAGAAGATTTGTTTCACATTAAACATGCTTATGCTATGACCATTCATAAAAGCCAAGGAAGTGAATTCCCTCATGTTATCCTTCCTATTAGTAAAAATTATTACAAAATGCTTTATAATAAATTGATTTATACAGGAGTTTCTAGAGCTAAAAAAAGTTTAATGATTGTGGGAGAACCCACGGCATTTTTACAAGGAATCCAAAATGATTATTCCATGAATCGAAAAACGACTTTAAAAGAAATATTACTGGAAAAATTTAGAATCTTAGATGGAGTATAAAGAACTAATTTCTACTCATATTAAGAATGTGAGGTGGAAAGGTATGAAACATTTTAAAAATATGTTATTTCTCTCTGCGTTATCCATGATGGGTGGAGCTGCTTTAGCAACTTATACATTAACAAATACGAATACGAAAAAAAAAGCAGACAAATTATTGAATACCGCAATGGATGAAGCAGAAGAATCAATTCAAAAAATGAAAAAGAAAATGAAATAATGTCTTAAAGACATTTTAGACTATTGACAAAAAATTTTGCTAATAGTCTTTTTTCTTATAAAGAAAAAAGACTGTAATAAGAAATGTAAGAACGATTTAAAAAATGGTCACTTGAGTTCTTACTTTTTTCATGCTTTTTTTTAAAGTATGTTATAATACGATGAAAAAGGAGAAAATCATGGAAAAATATTATTCTCTAATAAATAACTTTGAATTAAAATTTATTGGATTTGTATGGTATATTTATTATGATAAAAATTCAGATAGTTATTTTAAAGTATTAAAAAAAATAAATCCCGATTCCATAAAAACTTATCAGTCTATTTTATTATCTTTAAAGGAAAAAGCAGAACACATGAAGAGTATCCCTAAAATTTTAAATATCTTCTCTTTTGATGACTTTTTTGCTTATCAAATGGAAAAAAGATCGGGAATTCCGCTTCATGAATACATGATATATCAATCCTCACCTTTAGAAACTTTTTATCAAATTAACAAAATCTTGATACCAATCATACAAGAAGCAAATGAATACAATATGGTATTAAAAGATTTCATTACTTATGGAAATATTTTTATATGATAGAAACAAAAATCAATTTAGAATAATTGATTTAGATAGCATACAAATTAATAATGAAACCGATCATAGTGTGAAAAGCAATATCTATTATTCAAGTATTTATCAGCTTTTATTAAAATCAACAAAATATAAAATAGAAAGCACAAAATTTTGGAAACCATCTTTTAATATTTTTTTATTTTATGAATTATTTTTAAACCTTATTTTTTGTGAAACTTTCTTCTTTCCACAAACTTTGACTCAAGAATTACCTATTTTATTTCGAGAAATATTAGAACGATGTGGTATACCAGAAAGTAATCCAGTTTACCATAAAATTTTAGATTTAGCGGATCCTTTTGTTTTAAATACATTGGATTTAAACGATTTTAAAAAATTAGCATCTGAAAAATTTGATTTTACTCGAAAACGAATTATTTTATAAATTTTCTTGGTCAAAAAACAAATAATTTCATATAGCGATTTACGAAAGAATAAGATACATGATATAATACTCGTTGGTGGAAGTATGAAACGAAATGAAGTAAATTATAATGATTTAAGTCCAATGATGAAACAATATATCGATATTAAAAAGGATTATCCAAATGAATTATTGTTTTATCGTGTTGGAGATTTTTATGAACTATTTTTTGAAGATGGAGAAATTGCTAGTAGAGAATTAGAATTAACGCTCACCGGCAAAAATGCTGGATTATCAGAACGAGTTCCAATGTGTGGCGTTCCTTTTCATTCTGTGAATCCTTATATAGAAAAATTGGTAAGCAAAGGATATAAAGTTGCTATCTGTGAACAATTAGAAGACTCTAAGGATAGCAAAAGTATGGTAAAAAGAGGAGTAATACAAGTTGTAAGTAAAGGGACTGTTATTGAATCAGGATTTTTAAATGAATTTGATAATCATTATATTGCCAGTATTTTAGATTTTTCATATCTTTATGTCATTTGTTATGCCGATATTAGTACAGGTTCTTTATCTGTTATGTCCATACCTCATCAAAAAGAAAAATTATTGAGTGAAATCTTAAATTTAGGAATTTTAGAAGTGATTTTAAAAGATAATTTCGATGTTGAATTGATTGGGCTTTTAAAAGGAAATTATGGAATTGAAGTATCTATTAGTGAAAATATTTTAGAAAATCAATATCAAAATCTTTATGAAAACTTAGAAGATGAACATTTAAAAGAAAGTGTCAGACATTTAATTTATTATTTAGTTGTTCGAGAATTAAAAGATTTATCACATATGAATCCAGCCAAACAAATATTTTTAGATGATTATTTAGAAATGGATGTTCATACTGTCAGAAATTTAGAACTAATAGAGACATTGCGTTTAAAAGAAAGAACTTACTCTTTATTATGGTTAATTGATAAATGTAAAACGAGTATGGGAAGTAGAAAATTAAAACAATGGCTGATGAATCCTTTAAAAGATAAAAATTTAATTATGGATCGTTATAATAAAATCGATATATTTCATAACGAATTTATATTAAAAGATAAATTAAGAAATGCTTTATATAAAGTTTATGATATTGAAAGAATTTGTGGAAAATTAACTTGTGGAAATTTAAATGCCCGAGATTTTCTTCAATTAAAAAATAGTTTAGGTACACTTCCAGAAATTAAAGAAATTTGTGAAGAATTGAAATTTGATTATCCTCTGAATACTCATCCCGAAATATATGATTTATTAGAACGTGCTATTTATGAAAATCCTCCTGTAACCATAAAAGAAGGCTATTTAATTAAAACGGGATACAATGAAGAATTGGATGAATTAAAAGAAGTAAGAAGTGGTGGTAAAACATTTATTGCTGACTTTGAAGCAAAATTAAAAGAAACAACTGGCATTAAAACACTAAAAGTTGGATATAATAAAGTATTCGGTTATTATATCGAAGTATCAAAAGGACAAGTGAGTCAAGTATCGGATGAATTACACTGGGAAAGAAGACAAACATTAACCAATTGTGAAAGATACATTAGTCCAGAATTAAAAGAAAAAGAAGCACTCATTTTAAATGCCGAAGAAAAAATTATTGAATTAGAATATCAATTATTTTTAGAAGTAAAACAATATATCAAAGAAAAATTGTTATCTCTTTTGGATACTGCAGAAATTTTGAGTGAATTAGATGCCCTATGTTCTTTGTCTGTATGTGCAGAAGAATATCATTTTGTAAGACCTGAATTAAATGAAGAACATCATATTGAAATCAAAGCAGGAAGACATCCTGTTGTTGAAAAAGTTAGCAATCAAGAATATGTAAACAATGATTGTATTATGGATAAAAGCATAAATACTCTTTTAATTACAGGACCAAATATGAGTGGAAAAAGCACTTATATGAGGCAATTAGCAATTATTATTATACTTGCTCAAATGGGGTCTTTTGTTCCAGCAAGTTATGCAAATTTACCGATTATTGATAAAATTTTTACAAGAATTGGAGCAAGTGATGATTTAGTCAGTGGAGAATCTACATTTATGGTAGAAATGAAAGAAGCCAAAAATGCGATTTGTAATGCCACGATAAACAGTTTAATTTTATTTGATGAATTAGGTAGAGGAACTGCTACGTATGACGGCATGAGTCTTGCCCAAGCCATATTAGAATATATTAGTAAAAATATTCAATGTAAGACTTTATTTTCCACACATTATCATGAATTAACTGGATTAGAAAGAAACTTCTCCAATATTAAAAATATTCATGTAAGTGCAAAAGAAGAAAATGGAAGCATTACTTTTCTTCATAAAATAAAGTCAGGAGCAGTCGATAAAAGTTATGGAATTCATGTAGCTTCTCTTGCTGGAATGCCAAAGAGTTTACTTAATCGTGCCAATGAAATTTTAAATTATTATGAACAAGAAAGTAAAAAGAAAAAACAAACGGATGAAGATACCATTCAACTTGTTATGAATTTTGAAGAAGAAAAGAAAACCGATGATTTAAGAGAATACTTAAATCAAATAGAACCGCTTCGTGTAACACCTATGGAAGCATTAAATATTCTATATGAATTAAAACAAAAAATTTAAATGTAAAGGAGAAAAATTATGGATATGCAAAAAAAGATTCAATTGGTAGAAGATTTATTTTATCTCTTTCAAAAGTATACCGATGTCAAACAAAGAAAAGAAATCGTTATTATTTTATTAACTGAATATCATGAAATTCTTAATACTTATTTTTCTGATAAAGTAAACAAAGCCGATTTTAAAAAATTAGAAGAACAAGTGAAAAAAAATATGATTTTAGAGTCTGTCGTTTGTGGATTTCAGGAAGATGGGGAACCTGTTTATGAATCAAGATATATTTTAGTTAATAGAAATCAAGCTACCGATGAACAAAAAAAAGAAAAGAAAAAAAGAATCCGATTATTTAATGATACTTTAATTCTTTTAGAAGAAGCGAAAAAAAGAAAAGCTTCAGATTATAAAAAATTAAAAGAACATTTTCTAACTTCTTTTTTAGAAGAATTAAAACAAGCAAAAAATCGATGGATTATAGAACATCTTGCTATTAAAAAAGAAATTCATAAAAGAACAAGGAAAAACGATGAAATCTAAAATGAAAACAGAATAACAATCGACTTGTAGGTTGTTTTTCTTTTTGTTATAATGAGTTAGGTGAAGAAAAATGACATTGTCTCGAAGTGAACTTAGAAAAAAATGTATGATTATTTTGTATCAAATTGATCTTTATGAAACATTAAAAACGCCATATAAAATAGAGCAAGTAATAAAAGAAAATATCGAAATTGAAAATGAATTTGGAAAAGAAATTGTCTATGGAGTAATTACACATCAAAAAGAAATTGATGAAATAGCCAATCAATATGTGAAAGATTGGACAATTGATCGAATTGATAAAACAGGAGCTGCGATTCTTAGAATGGGAATTTATGAATTAAAATATACTGATACTCCTCCGGTTGTAGTAATTAATGAAGCCATTGAATTAGCTAAAAAATATAGTGATGAACCAGTAAGAAAAATGATCAATGCCGTATTAGACAAAATGATAAAAGAATAAGAGGAAAGCATGGAAAAAAATTATATTAAAGTTAGTGCATTAAATCAATATATTAAACTATTGATGGATGATAATTCCTTTCTTCATAAAATATATTTAAAAGGAGAAATATCGAATTTTAAAAATCATATGAGTGGACATTTATATTTTACTTTAAAAGATGAAGAATCTAGAGTCAGCGCTGTTATGTTTAAAAGTAATACTTATGAATTAAAGTTTACTCCAGAAGATGGAAAAAAAGTATTAGTAGAAGGAAGAGTATCTTGTTATCCAGCTCAAGGAACTTATCAAATATATGTAGAAAAAATGGAAGAAGATGGATTAGGAAATCTTTATATTCTTTATGAAAAATTAAAAAGAAAATTGGAATTAGAGGGACTTTTTGATGTTCAACAAAAAAAAGCAATTCCCAAATATCCTAGTAGAATTGGGATTATTACGGCACCTACTGGAGCTGCAATTCGAGACATTTTGAGTACCATTAAAAGAAGATATCCAATTTGTGAGACAATTTTATTTCCATCCTTGGTTCAAGGAAAAGCTGCAGCACCAGATATTGTAAAACAAATTAATAGAGCTCAAAATTATCCAATTGATATCTTAATTGTTGGACGTGGAGGGGGTTCCATTGAAGATTTATGGGCATTTAATGAAGAAAGTGTAGCGAGGGCTATTTTTGAGTCTAAAATTCCTATTATAAGTGCAGTTGGACATGAAATTGATTATACTATTTCTGATTATGTTGCGGACTTTCGAGCACCCACTCCAACGGGAGCAGCAGAATTATCGGTCCCCACTATACTAGAAGTTCGAAATTTAATCGATCAAAGTGCCATTCGAATCAAAAATTCGTTAAAGAAAAAGATTGAATTAGAAGAACATAACTTAAAAAAATTACAAGAATCTTATTTATTAAAAAATCCAACTATGATTTATGAAACAAAAATGCAAAAATTAGATTTTATCAATGAAGAATTACAACATTGGTTTGAAAAATATTTAGAAAATAAAAAGAACAAAATCATACAATTAGAAACTTTATATGTATTAAAAAATCCTTTGTTTATTTTTCAAAATAAACAAGAAAAAATAAACTATTATCAAAATGAATGCAATCATTTGATTCATAGAATTTTAGAAAAATATCAACATCAATTTGAATTTACTATTAATACTTTAAAATTAGTTAATCCATTAAATATTTTAGATAAAGGTTATTCTTTTGTTAAAAAAGATAATCAAATTATTAAAAATAGTAATGATTTAAAAGAAAATGATATTATTTTTATTCAAATGAGAGAAGGAAATGTAGAAGCTACTGTTAAGGAGGTAAATTATGGAAAAAACATTTGAAACAGCTTTAAAAGAATTAGAGCAAATAGTAAAAGAATTAGAAAGTGGCAATATTGAATTAGAAAAAGCAATTGAAAAATACACGGAAGCGATGAAATTAGTGAAAATTTGTAATGAAAAATTAAATCATGCTACAGATTCTGTTAATAAAATATTACAAGAAAATGGAGAATTAAAAGATTTTGAAATTCAAGAAGAAGAAAAATGCGAAAATTAAAAATATAATGACAAGTATTGGGATTATCCAACTATTGTCATTTTTTTTTACGCTACTTTATCCATACTAGAAATGTGAGGTGAGAAAGTGAAAAAGAAATTATTACTATTTTTATTGAATCTTTGTATTTTCTTATCACCTGTTATGGTTTGGGCTTATTCGGATCAAATTATAGTAGGTGGAGATAATATAGGAATTCATATTGATTCAAAAGGTATCATTGTCATTGGTTTTTATAAAGTAGATGGTGAATATCAAAAAGGTAATCCAGAAATTAGAGTTGGAGATTTTATTACCAAAGTAAACAAAAAAGAAGTTTCTTCCATTGAAGAATTAACAAATGCTATTGATAAGTATTTAGATGAAAATAAAATTATATTAACAATAAAAAGAGAAGAGAAAACATTTGAAACAGAATTAACTTTAAAAAATATTGATGGAATATATAAAACTGGACTCTATGTAAAAGATGGAATAAGTGGAATTGGAACATTAACCTATATTGACCCTGGTACTAAAATATTTGGAACATTAGGTCATGAAATCTTAGAAAGTTCTTCTAATAAGAGAATTGAAGTAAAAACTGGTACTATATTTGATAGTGAAGTATCCAAAATTATTAAAAGTTCAGACGGTACGGTAGGAGAAAAGAATGCCAATTTAAACTTTAATCACATTTATGGAAAAATAAAGAAAAATACTTTATATGGTGTGTTTGGAGATTATACAGCAGATATTCCAAATGGAAAAATATTTCAAGTTGGTAAGCCAGAAGAAATTACAACAGGACCAGCTACTATTTATACGGTTTTAACAGATAATAAAATTGGTGAATACAACATAGAAATTACGAATATTAATAATTCAGCGAATATTAAAAACATTACGTTTGAAATAACGGATGAGCGTTTATTAAATGAAACAGGAGGCGTTATTCAAGGTATGAGTGGAAGTCCTATCATTCAAAATGGTAAAATAGTAGGAGCAGTAACTCATGCGATTGTCGATAATGTAAAAAATGGTTATGGAATCTTTATCACAACCATGTTAAAAGAAGGCGAAAGTTAAGCCTTTTTTTTGTTAATTTTTTGTCTAGCTTTTTCTAATGAAATAAATTTGTTTGACAATTTGAAAAAACATTTTTAAGATTAAAATAGAGGTGAAAGCATGTATTGTGAAAACTGTGGTAAAAAAATAGATGACGATGCAATTTTTTGTGAACATTGTGGAACAAGATTAAAAGAATCAAAGAATAAATTAGAAAAGCAACTTCCCAAAGAATTATCTCGTGAAAATAAAACTATTATCGTGATAATCATTATCATTGGTTTTGTATTTTTATTTTTCTTAGAACTAAAATTTTTTAATTCACCAGATAATGCTATTCATAATTATTTGAAAAATTGGGAAAATAAAAACTATGATAATATTTTGGAAAGCTTAAATATAAGTGACTCAAAATTTACCAGTACAGATGTTTTTTCGAAAGTATATCCAGATTTAAATGAGTTTAATATTATAGACTTCAAAGTATCTGGATGTGAAGTACAAAAAAATAAGAATAAAGCAATTTGTCATATTACTTATACAACAGATAAAAAAGGAATTTCTTATGAAAAAGATTATATATTAGAAAAAAAAGAGAAGAATCGATTATTTTTATTTACAAATTGGGAAGTGATTCAATCTGACTTTAAAGTTACAAATGATTTTCTTTTATATACTCCGACTGGGTCTCAAATCTATCTTATGAATCAGAACTTAGAAGAATATCAAATCAAAGAAGAAATGAAAAAAGGCTATGATTGTTACAAAATTCCTAGCATTTTTCAAGGAATTTATCCTTTAAAAGTAGTCTTAGAAAATGGTATGTCGTTGGAAAAAAATATTAGTATTACAAATAAAGATTATACTTACAAGTTTAATTTAAAAGACGCTTCTCAAGAATTGATAAATGAATTAGAAAATTTAGGAAAAGAAGTAGTGGAAACGATTTATCAGGGAATTATGAAAAAAGAAAATTTTGAATCTTTAAAAAGCAATTATAAAATAGAAGAAATAAAAAATACTTACGAATTGTTAAAAAAAGATTTGGAAGAATCAGGATTGACAAAATTTGAAATCAATGAAATAAAAATTACGAATATGGAAATGACGGAAGATAATAACCTTTCTTTATCTTTTCGTATGAACTATCGTTATGATTTAAAAGATGGAGAAAAATTACATTCAGGAGAAAGTAATGATTCCTTTTACATTACATTAAAAAATTTAGAAACAAAAGAAATATTAAAGTTAGAAAGTCTAGTAACTTATTTTTCAAAAAAATATTAGAGGTGAAAAAATGGCAAAATTTTGTAAATATTGTGGAAAAGAATTAAATCCAAAAGAGGAATGTGATTGTGTAAAAAAGCAAGTTGAAAAAAAAGAATTTGAAAAAGCGAAAGAAACGATTAAATTAGAAGTAACCAATACTTCGAAAAAATATGTCCAAAAAACAATTGATCTTTGTAAAAATATGCTTGTAAATCCAAAAGAAACCGTAAAAATTTTTTTAAAGGAAGAAGATTTTAATTTCACTATCATCATTCTTTCTCTTACAAGTATTATTTTAGCATTCTGTGCAATTTCTTTTATCAAAGGTATCTATGCTTTGACCACTGAAACTTTAAATATGAAAAATATTTATACGGGAATGAATTATATTTGGCATTTTAGTTATTTTAAAATATTGTGTTGTATTATCTTAGGAATCATTTTTAGTTATATTATTTTAGCCGTTGTTTTTCAATTAGGTTTTGAAAGGATTTGTAAAAATCAAGTAGGTTTTAAAAAAACATTATCTATTCTTTCGATTAGTATGATTGAACCAACTTTCATTGGCATTATAAGTGTATTTTTCTCTATATTTTCCTATAAATTATCTATTTTATTAATACTTTATGGTTTACTTTTATTAATACTAAATCTTTATCAAAATTATAAAATTGGTGGAGAAATCGATACCATTACATACAATCGTTTATTTGCTATATTAATTATTATTTTTTCATTTTTAGCAATTTATTTAATCCCAAATTTATTTTTATAAGGACTTTTCTAAGTCTTTTTTAATTCATAAAAAAAGACTGTATAGGTTACAGGCTTAAAGGCTAAAATTACCAAAATTAAAGCATATATTAAGCAATTGCATAGCTAACAATGGTAGCAATCACGCTTCCTAACATAATTAAAACCATTATCCATGTTGCAATCTTTCTTGCTTTTTTACTCATTTTGTTCACCTCTTATTTGACAAAAATAATTTATCATAAATAAATTACTTTGTAAATATAATTCACTAGGTGAGAAAATGAAAAAAATATGGACAAGCTTATTAAAACATAAAAATCTGTGGATCTTTTTATTAATTATCTTAGCATTTGGATTTGCTGTGGGAATTTACTTTGGAATTTTATCTCGCAATTCTTTTCAAAATACTATTTCAAATTATGCATTAAG
Organism: uncultured Mycoplasmatota bacterium; assembly: GCA_948469065.1. Taxonomy (GTDB): domain Bacteria; phylum Bacillota_I; class Bacilli_A; order RF39; family UBA660; genus MGBC162267. The sequence goes on from CAOKKL010000001.1 coordinate 30,280, forward strand.
CCTTACTAGTAATGCCACTCATTTTAGTATTTCTCATTTTGCTGTTTTTTCCATTTTACTAATTTCATCCTTTTTTTTAATTGGAATTCCTCTTGCTATTGGGTATTTATTCTATGAAGGGATTTGTTTTGGATTTTGTCTTGCTTTATTTATCATAAATTATCAATGGAATGGCTTTTTATACATGTTAATTTTCTTTTTATTGACAAGATTATTTTTTCTTTTAATATTTGGTCTTTTTCTTTCGAAAATTATAAGAATAGGAAAAAGTATTATTAAATGGGTCCTTTATAAAAAAAATCAAAAAGATTATATTTTCCATATCACTTTAAATTGCATTTTATTAATCTTAATTTTATTATGTTATGATTTATTTTTTGACTTAATTGGAATTCAATTAGTTCGATATTTTGGATTTTTATTAAACTAGATTCGTGCGATTGTTTTTGATATAATACCTTTAGGAAGTGACTTCTATGGAAAAAGTAATTGTGGGAATTTCTGGTGGGGTAGATAGTGCTGTATCAGCTTATTTATTAAAAAAAGAAGGCTATGAGGTAGAAGGCCTTTTTATGCGTAATTGGGATGCTACTTTAAATAATGATATTTCTGGCAATCCAACATTGAATCATGATATTTGTCCCCAAGAACAAGATTATAATGACGCTTTGGAATTATGTAAAATGTTAAAGATACCTCTTCATCGCGTCGATTTTATTAAAGAATATTGGGATTATGTCTTTACCTATTTTTTAAATGAGCTAAAAAAGGGGAGAACACCAAATCCTGATTTGTTATGTAATAAGTATATTAAATTTGATTTATTTAAAAAAGAAGCTAAAAAATTAGGTGCAGAAAAGATTGCAACGGGACATTATGCAAGAATTGAAAATACAAAATTATTAAAAGGTATCGATTCTAATAAAGATCAAACTTATTTTTTAGCCCAATTATCTAAAGAACAATTAGAAGATGTACTTTTTCCAATTGGAGATTTAACGAAACCAGAAGTACGAAAAATTGCAGAAGAACAAAATTTAAACGTTGCTAAGAAAAAAGATTCTACAGGAATCTGTTTTATTGGAGAAAGACATTATCAAGATTTTATTCAAAATTATTTAAAACCGAATCCTGGAGATATTATTAATGTGGAAACGAATGAAATCATAGGAACTCATAATGGACTTATGAATTATACAATAGGTCAAAGAAAAAATGTAGGACTTTCAGGAGATGAAAAAAGACATTATGTTTGTGGTAAAAATGTCGAAAAGAATATTTTATACGTTGCGTTTGGAAGTCATAATGAATATCTTATTAGTACCGAATGTATCTTAGAATCTGTTAACTTAATTAGTACTGTAAAGCCTACTTTTTGTACCGCAAAATTTCGTTATCGAGGAAATGATTATCCAGTTCAATTAGAGTATTTAGATAATGGTGAAATGAAAGTACTTTACCCAGAAGGGGTAAAAGCGGTAACTCCTGGTCAGTTTTGTGTTCTTTATTTAAAAGAGGAATGTATTGGTAGTGGAATTATTAAAAATGTGGGAAAAAATGGCAAAAATTTATGGTATTTATCTTAAAAATTCATTTTTTTTAACATTTACATCTCTTTACACTTGACAAAAAAGTGTTAAATGCTATAATTATCATGTAAATAATAAGAGGGTAGGTAAAAAAATGAACAGATTAAACGAATTATTACAAGAATTAGGAATATCAAAAGTACGTCTAGCTAAGTATTTAGGAGTATCTAGACAAATGGTTTATAATTATTTAGAGCTAGATGATATTAATAAATGGCCAAAAGAAAAAAAATTGTTACTTTTTAAACTTTTAGAAATTGATGATGGAGAAGAAGGAACAATTAGTGGAATTAAAGTAACTACTGATTATTTAATGAGTGTAGAAAATCGTTTGAATCAAGGAGTAAAAAATAGTTCTGATTTAGATAGTTATTTTGATTTAAAAGGGCTTAACAAAGAAGATCAAACTCTTTTAGCAGATATCACATATCTTTTAAAAGAAAAATTATTAGATGATAGTAAGCATGATGAAAATCGCTATGCTGCACTGTATTTATATCATATGTTACAATCGATTGATAACGTTCCAGAAATTAAATATATTTTTGGATATATGTCAAAAACAACAGGATTTACGGATCCAGAAGAATATAAATTTCAAGAAGATAAACAATTTATATTTGAAGGAATTTTATATTCTGCTCTAACATTATATAATAACGGAGGAGCAAGTCGAAGTAAATTAGCAGAGAGCCATCGACGTTTTGTTCAAGAAATAGAACAAAAAAATGAAGAAAAATTAACTCGTACTCAACAATTAAATACTATAAAAGTTCAAGCATTAAAAGAATTAAACTATACACAACTTAATGATACTAATGCCTCAGAGGTTTTAGAAAAAATGGCAGAGATTGAATCAAGAAAAGTTTAAAAATACTTTTCTTTTTTATTACAAAAGAATTAATATTCCATATATTATAAATAATTTTTGGAGAAATTCAATTTAACATAATGTATATTATGTTAACTCTTTAATATATTGAATTCCAATCAACTTCTGTATGATATCTTTTACTACAGATATCTGCATTATGTTCTTTTACTACATCTCTTAAATAACTGTAATATCTTATAAAATAGTTCCATATGCCATTTTGATTTGCATATTTTCCAACTTGTGACATTTTTACATAATCTCCTTGTGAATGTATATATTCTTGTATACTCATTGCATGCTCACCACCTGGTATCTCATCTGTTACCAATTCTTTAAAACGTTTTAACAATTTATCTGAATTACTTTTTACATCTTCTACATCATATTGGTATTTATTATCATCTTTGAAATGAATCAAATATTTTAATGAACCGTTAAAACTCTTTTTAATGGGTTCTATCATGTTTTCTGCAACCCCTACTCTCTTTGATAGGGCAGATATGGTACATGCTGTTTTGAGCTTTATAACAAAGTGATAGTGTGCTTTCTTTAGTTCTCCTTCTTCTGTAACATCCTTATATAGATTACTTCCTTTTGTTCCAATAGATTAAACATTTGATTATCAAATTTTTCATCATCTTCATAAATTACACATAAATAATTATAATTTCTTTTTTCATTCATAAAACTTTTCCTCTCTTACATGAATTACATAAATTACATATAAATTGCATTATAGACGTAGCCCTTATGCAATTTATGACCTATACCATAATAATCACTTCCTTAATCACTAACGCGCTATCGCTTGTTGTACTTGTTAAAGCTCATAAACTAAAGTTTAATCGCTCTAACAAGTTTCAATTAAATCTAATTCCCTAAAAAATGTCCGATTACTTTCATCATTGCATCTTTGATTACGGAAAATCCATGCCATGAAATCACGAGTGAAATTAAGGCTACTACTACTGGTACATAAAAGAAATAAGATAAAAATGATATACCACCTTGTAACATGGTTGAAATCGTTGTTAAAACACTTGATATTTCACTAGGAAAGCTAGGTATTAATCCACCTAATATGGCAGAAATTACTCCTAATATATATAAAACTGCTTTTAAGAGTAAATATAATATCACGGGTTATCCCTCCTAATCTCATAAGAATCTTTTGATGTTTGAACACTATCATTTTTACTTAAAATACTAAAGAACTTCGCTGCTGCAAAATTGATGAATAAGCAAACTAACACAATAGAAGTAACTGTTCTTATCGTTTCAATATGAGTCGATAAAATTACATTATCATTTAAACAAATTAACTGATTTTCCCAAAACGTCACTGAATCAAACATGGAAGTTGCTCCTACTGTAAACTCTGGAAATTCAATACAGCCATTCGCATTTACTAGCCCTAATAAGCTTGTAAAAATAGTAATAAAGAAATTAATACTTTCTCCTACAAATCCAAAGTTTTCTGATAAATCTTTTGAATCATTGATGATTTCATATAATTGATTATCTGTGGGTACAAAGAGTGCTTTTAATGCCTCAATTAATAAATTAACTAACTTTGACGGTAACTCTATAATTCCAGTAAAAATTCCTTTTAGCTTACACAGTAATCCGCAACTTTCACTTGAGGTATCACTACTATTAGATGTTATGGAATTATTTAAATTGTCTAAACGATTATTAGTTTGTTGTTGATTTTTATTCATCGTATCTGTTTGATTAATAATTGCTGAAGAAATTGTATTAGAAGAATTATCACTTTTCTCTAGTGCGAAATATCTTCCAATTCCAACGGTAGTATCCCCTATTGCAAAGCCAGAAGAAGATGTAATATTAAAAATAACAGCTGTAATATAATGAACGTCTCTTTGTAAAGGACAAGATACCGTTAAAATTCCAGAACCAATATTTCCAATAAATTGACATGGTAACATAGGGCCATCTTGTTTTATAAATACGCTCGCTGAAAGAATTTTTTCATCAAATTGCATCGATTCTAAAATTGAACTACAACCGCCAAAAAGTGAACCAAAATGATTAAAAGGACCTTCACCCTCATAATATCCATCTTCATCAAGAATTATTAAATCGTTTTTACATGTTGTATTTAAAGAAACCGGATCAGAAGAAATATAAATAGGAGCTTCAAAAAAAAGATTAAAATAAACATAATCTGCATCAAAATCATAATCAATTCGAGTTGTTGGTTTAAATCCATTTCTAATAGAACTTATTCTAACATATTGTTGACTTTTATAAGTATTAGTTCCATTATCAAAAGTTAAAGCATGGTCACTCCATGTTCCGTCCATAACCCATTGTTTGGTATCATAATAGTAATAATCTCCTGCACTTACATTTTGAATAAATAAAAAACCGCATATTATGATTAATAAATAAAATATCTTTTTCATAATCCAAATATTCTACAAACAATATATAAGAATAGAAATATAAATAATCCGATTGAAATAGATATCAATATCATTAAAAATATATCTTTCTTTTTTGACTTCGCATAATAAAATGAATTTATTATCTTTAACTCACTATCATTTATTTTCACAAAAGTATAATCATTATAAGTATTATATTTATATAGCTCATCACATGTTGCTGTTGTATTACTAGCATTGGTTACATCAAATTCTTTATTTGTTAGACATAAGTAATAATCTGTGTAAGTACTATATCCACTTTTGATATAATTTGATGATATTAAGTAATGATTATAATTACTTCGTTCATATATATCTTGTAAAGTAATGAGTGTACTTTCATTAATTGTTCGCAAATTATCATTGATTGTCATCGCTTTCGCGCAACGACTTGCGGCTAAACCGATGACAACAAATACAATGATGTATCCCAATATGCGAAACAAAGAATGATAAATACTGGAAACTAAATCATGCATCATTTTATTTAATATACTTTTCATATTGTTTATAAATCCCTTCTATTTTATCTTCTTTTAATGGTGTCCAAAATGGACTATCTTTTCCAAAATCAATTATTTGGTCCGTATCATACATTTGATAATGTATTTTCCTTTTATGTGTATAAAAGCAACCAAATGCTTTCTTTCCTACTAATTCCTCTCTTTGCTTTTCGAAATCTCGAAAAACAACACAATGAGTTAAAAAATGTAAATAAGTATTACACGTAATAATCGTATTAATCTGTTCTCTCATTACTAATTGTAATCTTGAGAATACTTGACTTGTTAAAATGAATACTCTTTGCTGTTTTCGATTCTGTGAAATTACTTGAAACATATTGACATCTGCATTTTTACTTTCTAATGAGTTAAATAAAATATGTGCCTCATCAATCAAAAATATGGTCGGTTTATTATAATTAAAGAATAACTGATAATATTTTTCAAAACGTATAATATTTTCTTTTGGTATATTTTTTAGTATATTTGTATTAATATTTACATTTGTTACCAAATAAACATCTTTCCAATCTTGATAAATATTATTAATCAGTCTTACTGCTGAAATAGTTTTTCCACTACCCTGCTTTCCACAGAAACAATATACTCCATGATATGGAAATCTTGTTTTATTCCATTCATGCAAATATTTTAAATGTGTTGGAAGCTCAAATAAATTGACTTCTCCTTTTAAATCTTTTCTACGCACTCATCATCACTCCAAAAATCTTTATCAATACATTTGATTTTTTCTTCTAAGTCTTTCATTTCTTTTAGAAGTTTCATAGCTTGATAATTACAAAAAAGACCCATGATAATCAATAAAAAATTATTCATCTACTCACCTACTTCCAATATGTAATCCTTTTCCCGTAAAAGATGAGATTACCATATTAATTAACATTACTATCACGGATATAGTAAGTGCCAACAATCCTGATGTTACTAAAATTGGTTTTATCGATTCAAAATAAGCTAAATATAGATTTGTTATATCCATTTAATCACCCCTTTAAAAAAAAATAAAAGGGGAAACCTAAGTTTCCCCTAGGCTAAACATGAAAACCATGTCCAGCAAAAGCACTTTGTAACATGGCAATACCTTTTCTTGCTCCCCAATAGAACAAATAAAGTGTCAAACATGCTGCAATTACGATACCCAATACAGCAGCAATATTGGCAACGGTTAAGTTGTCAGTAAAAATTGCTAATACTGATTGAATACCACTTTTAACTGTATCAAAGTTAAAAGTAATTGTGGATGCTGTATCCGACATAAATAAACCCCCTTTTTTTTATTCCTTTTTCCTTCATAGAAAGGAGATGAGAAAGCCAAGCACTAACACTTTCCTGGTATGATGAACCGTTTTCGTTTAATTCAATTTAAACGCACTTTGCTATTTCCACCACTGTCGATGGTTTCTTTTTATATAAATCACTTTTTTCTTTTTTCCATACTTTAAGCGATTTATAGTCTTTTCTAATATTTGGATCACAATTTCTTTCTTACTTTTCTTTTGATAAATAAGTGGTAATATTGCAATCAATTCTTCGTTAAATCCATTTACATATTCAATATTGGCATTCCAAGGAATATAACCAATTCTAGTTTTAAAACATTTATGATTGTGACTATACCAAATCGATAATACCATTTTTGGTTACAATCTGTGTTAATTGTACAAATGGTTTTAACGGATTTCTTGGATTATCTTTTGTTTCGATAATTCCAGTTATATTTTGTTGAATAATGTCTTCTGGAATTTTGTCCCATACATCAAACCCAGTAAAGAACATCGGTGCAACAATCGAACCTTTTATCTTATCCGATTTTGCCATTTTATCCGTTAGAACATAATCAACTCTTGTATAAGGTTCTTTTCCTTTTGGACTACACTTAGTAACCGTTAAAATTCTCATTTTTAATTCCATTTTCTTTCACCCCTTTCATCATAAATTTCAACTTTCATTTCTTGGATTCCTATTTCAATAAACTCTATCAAAGACCTAATAAGACTATCTTTTCCATTTGTAATAATTTCATCACAATGTCCAGTTTCTAATTGAAACCATATTTTATATTTTTTCATTTCTCTTCCTCTCTTAGCCATATATGGCCATGTTCTTTTGTTTTTTCCATGTCTAAATAAAGACCACCTTTTTCATATAGGTAATATAAGTTCTCTATTGTCATTCTGACATCTCCTCTATTTGAGAATTAATAATTCTTATTGTTTTCATAATTGCCTCCGAATAAGAATAGTAATTTTTTTCTAAGCTTTTCGTTAAATATTTGATTAAGCCTGATTTTAACTTTTCTAGTTCTGTTTTTGTCATTCTGACATCTCCTTTTTACAACTTATCTGTTGTTAAATTAATATTACAACACATCTGTTCAATTGTCAACACTTTTGTTGTAAAATATCGTATAAAATTTATATAAAAGAAATGAGGTGAATTATGTATTATACTCAAAGATTACAATGGATAAGAGATTGTAAAAATATAACACAAAAACAAATAGCTGACGCTTTAGAAATAAAACAACAACAATATGCAAGATATGAAAAAGGTATAAACATAATGCCCATTACTTATTTACCAAAGATATGTAAATTTTTAAACGTGTCATCTGATTATATATTGGGATTAACAGATGAAATGAAAGAATTAAAAAAAGAAGACTAATCAGTCTTCTCTATAAATCTTTAGTTAAGCCGTAAGGTATCATTATAATCACCGATAATTATAGACGTAGGATTGGAGGTGAAATAATGAGTAAAATTTTATCAAGTTTTAAAAATATTGTAATAGATTGTATACTAATCTATGCAGTCTTTGCATTATTTATTGGCTTTGATAAAGCTAATGAACTAGTTATGAATATCATTAACATGTTCATTTAAGCCTTACGGCTTAATTAAGGACTTATTCGTCCCAAAATTCTTCATCTAAATCACTAATTTTCAAGTTACCAATAATTTTATTATTTTTATCTATTTTATCATTAATTTTATAAACACTATATCCTAATGTACATATTAATAAAAAATTTATCACTGTATTATCTCCTTTCACTTTTTCTTTTATTATGTTAACTCTTTAATATATTGAATTCCAATCAACTTCTGTATGATATCTTTTACTACAGATATCTGCATTATGTTCTTTTACTACATCTCTTAAATAACTGTAATATCTTATAAAATAGTTCCATATGCCATTTTGATTTGCATATTTTCCAACTTGTGACATTTTTACATAATCTCCTTGTGAATGTATATATTCTTGTATACTCATTGCATGCTCACCACCTGGTATCTCATCTGTTACCAATTCTTTAAAACGTTTTAACAATTTATCTGAATTACTTTTTACATCTTCTACATCATATTGGTATTTATTATCATCTTTGAAATGAATCAAATATTTTAATGAACCGTTAAAACTCTTTTTAATGGGTTCTATCATGTTTTCTGCAACCCCTACTCTCTTTGATAGGGCAGATATGGTACATGCTGTTTTGAGCTTTATAACAAAGTGATAGTGTGCTTTCTTTAGTTCTCCTTCTTCTGTAACATCCTTATATAGATTACTTCCTTTTGTTCCAATAGATTAAACATTTGATTATCAAATTTTTCATCATCTTCATAAATTACACATAAATAATTATAATTTCTTTTTTATTTAAATAAAATTTTATTAAAATTTACTTTATTTGCAATGTTATCTTTCGTACTTCTGATTCCTTGTGAATACATATCTATATAAAGATTATTTGAATCAATTTTTCCAGTTTTCACAATATAGTAATCAGAATACTGTTCTATAACTACTTCAATATGATCATCAAAATTCAAAATATAATAATTTTTGTTGAAGCTATATTGTAGCCAACATGATATAAAATTAACTATAATAATTAACATAAAAATGATAATAAGTTGATATAAAAAATGAATCAAATAAGACGATATAGAAAAATTTAGATTAGACGCATTGTCTTTCTTTTGCCCAATACTAAATATATATAAACATATAAATACTATTTATAAAGTTTCGATAAATAATAATGTTATTGTTTTAAAATCATTTAATATTACAAATAAAAAAATATAAATACTAAAAATAATGATTGTTAAATATATACAATTTTTCGAAAGAATCTTCGTTTTCTTTTTTCTTATTTTGCACCAAACATAAGAACATATTTGAATAATAGATTTTGTAAATAAAGTACATATTAAAAATACAAAATAAAGAAGCAATATAGAATAAATATTAAATTCAACTCGAAATAAAGAATAATCAACTTGAAAATAAATACTTTTTAAATAATTTTGTAAACATTGTGATACACTAATTGCTGCTGTAAAAAAAGTAAAAAATATTGCAATTAATTGCACAATAGTTGAAATGTTATTTTTTATTTTCTTCCATATCAATATATATAATTCTTTTTCTTGCATTTTAAACTCACCACGTTAATATTAACAAAATGGATATTATATTACAATATGAAATGATTTAAGATGATGAGCCCTACTCCTACTCCAAGTCCAAGCCAAATAAATTTATTTTCTTTATATTTTAATGCTTCTGGAAATAGTTTTTGAATAGAGAGAGTAATCATAATTCCTGCAACAAATAACAATACAATACTAATTAACGTGTTTGTAATATATTTTGATAAAAATAAAAATGCGAGAAAAGCTCCGAATGGTTCGGCTAATCCAGAAAGAAAAGTCTTTAAAATAGCGTCTTTTTTACTATTTGTTGCATAATATATGGGAACTGCAATACTTATTCCTTCTGGAATATTGTGAAGCATAATAGCTATACCTAACTTTATTCCTAAATTCATATCTTGATAAGCACTCATAAATGTTGCAATTCCTTCTGGCAAATTATGAAGCATTAAGGCAAGCATAGATAAAATTCCTAATTTATATAAATTTTTTTGTGTAAGTGATTTTGCATTTATTTTTTGATTAAGCCAATAAATCAAAATAATTCCAATTAAAAAAGAAAAACAACAAAGAAATATTCCTTTTGCTAGTTTGTAGTCGGTAATAATGTAAAACGTAGACTCAGGTATTAATTCTGTTATAGATACTCCAATCATAATTGCTAAAGACAAACTTAAACTAAAAGTAATAAATTTATTAATATTTTCTTTCTTCCAATGAAAAAATATAACAAGTGCTCCTATTACTGTAGATAAACCAGCTATGGTTGAAACAAGAAATGCTCCTAATACATTCATACTCTCACCTACTACATTCTATGAATCTATTATCTAATTTATTTCATTTCATTTATTTTTTAGGTTTAAATAAATGAATTATGATAATACTAAGTGAATAAGGAGGAAATAAATATGACACAAAAAGAATTACTTTATATGGAAGATGCCATTGGACATGAACAAAATTTAGTTTCTTTATTAGAAGACTTTAGTAATAATGTTCAAGATAAGAATTTAGCATCTTTTTTAAAAAAACTTTCCAAAAAGCATATGGGGATGGAAAAAAAATTAATGGATGTAATGGAGGGTATCATTAATGAATGATAAACAAATAATGGAAAATGTCTTACTTCTTTTAAAAGGAACAGCCGAAGTATATGTTCATGGTACAGAAGAAGCAAGCAATAAAAAAATCCATTCAATTTTAAAAAGTAGTTTAGAAGAAATATTAAAAATGCAATTTGAAGTTTATTTAAAAATGACAGAATGTGGATGGTATAAAATTAAAAATATTGATAATAAAACAATTCTAAAAACAATGCAAAAATTAAAAAGTAACTAAACTCAGTTACTTTTTTTAATAACGAATGTTATTTAATCAAAGCCAATAATTACCACTCAAAATTAAAATTTTAAAGAATGAAGAAAAAGAATCCTCACATAATAATAGTGGGAGGTAAAGAAAATGAGTAGAAATAATCAAAATCAAAACAATGCTCGTAATAACAATAACAGATCTAATAATACAAATAGTAGAAATTCTAGAAATGAAAAAAATAACAATAATTCTAGAAATAGTAGATCTAATAAAAACGAACAAAGTCGTTAATAGTTATGAGTAAAATAAAAAAAGAAGAAAGATTTAATTTTCTTCTTTTTTATTGCGAGGATGATAATCGTAATCTTTTTTTATTTTTTCATTTGATACGTGGGTATAAATTTGAGTTGTCGAAATATCACTATGTCCTAATAATTCTTGAACAACTCTTAAGTTTGCACCATTATTTAATAAATGAGTAGCAAAAGAATGACGTAATACATGTGGAGAAACGTCTTTTTTAATATTCTTCTCATTACAAAGTGATTTTAATAGTTTAAAAAAGCCTTGACGAGATAGTTTTCCTTTACGATTATTAATAAAAAAATAATCAGAAGAGGAATTCTTCAAAAGTTTTGAACGATATTCTTCATAATAAAGAATAAGATATTTTTTAGAAATATTATTGATTGGAATTATCCTTGTTTTATTCCCTTTTCCAAGAACATGAACAAAATCTTCTTGAAAATCAATGTCTTGTATTTTTAAGTTTATTAATTCACTAATACGCATTCCTGTCGCATATAAAAGTTCTAACATAGCTTTATTTCGATAATCGTAAGAACTGCGAAGTTCTATATTTAAAAGAGTATCCACTTCACTAATTGATAAATATTTGGGAAGTTTTTTTGGAATTTTTGGTCTTAGAATAAAATCACATGGATTTTCTTTTAAAATCCCCTCTTCGATTAAAAATTGATAATATGATTTTAAAACGGTTAAATAATGAGTTTTTGTGGTTGCATTTTTTTCTTCTAGTGTTTTTAAAAATTCTTCTAATATTTTAGCTGTACAAGTAATTGAAGTTTTTTTAACTTTATCTAAATAATTTTTAAAAATAAGTAAATTATAATAGTAAGATGAAATTGTATTTTTCGATAATTTGCGCTCAAATTGTAAATAATTTAAATATTGAATCATTTTTGATTCTAATAAATCATTTTGAACATCTTTCATGTAAATCTTCCTTTTTCTTTTATTATAAAAAATGCTTGCTACTTTCGTCAAATAAAATGGTGTGTTATAATGAATAAGGTGACAAATATGGAACTTTTAGCAAATAAAATAAGACCTCAAAAATTATCGGATATTATTGGCCAAACACATATCATTGGAGAAGATAAAGTTCTTTCAAATTTAGTACGTAATAAAAAAATTTTTTCAATTATTTTGTATGGAAAACCTGGGATTGGAAAAACTTCGATTGCCAATGCTATAGTAAATGAACTAAAAGTACCACATCGTTTTTTAAATGCTACAATTAATAATAAGCAAGATTTTGATATTGTTATTGAAGAAGCGAAAATGTATGGGGAAATGATTGTAATTATTGATGAAATTCATCGAATGAATAAGGATAAACAAGATATATTACTTCCACATTTAGAATCTGGACTTATTATTTTAATTGGTTTAACAACTTCGAATCCTTATCATAAAATTAATCCAGCGATCCGAAGCAGAGTTCAAATATTTGAATTGCATGAATTATCTTTGGAGGAAATGAAATTAGGGATTCAAAAAGCATGTAAAGAATTGGATGAAATTGCAATTTCGGATGATGCTATTGAATATATAGCGGTTTCTTCTTCTGGAGATGTTCGTAGTGCTCTAAACTTATTAGAAGTGGCTTATTACTCTTCCAAAGATAAAAAAGTTACATTAGAACATTTAACATCAATTGAATCAAAACCCGTATTCTTTCATGATAAAAATGAAGATGGTCATTATGATGTCTTATCTGCATTTCAAAAATCTATTCGTGGAAGTGATGTGGATGCGTCTTTACACTATCTTGCAAGACTAATTGAATCTGGTGATTTAGACAGTATTTATAGAAGAATGAGTGTTATCGCATATGAAGACATTGGCCTTGCAAATCCATCCATTGGTCCAAAAGTAATGGCAGCTATCTCTGCATCCGAATTAATAGGACTTCCAGAAGCTAGAATCCCTTTAGGAGTAGTAGTTACAGAAATGGCTTTATCCCCTAAAAGTAATAGTGGACATATTGCTTTAGATGAAGCAATTAATGATATTAAAAAAGGAAGTACAGGGAATGTTCCTGATCATATAAAAACATCCAGTAAAACTTATTTATATCCTCATAATTATCCGCGCGATTATGTGAAACAAGAATACTTGCCCAAAGGATTAAAAGGAAAAAAATATTATCAAATGAAAAACAATAAATATGAAGCAAATTTAAATCATTTGTGGAAAGAAATGAAAGGTGAAGAAAAATGAAAATTGCAATTATTGGTACAGGAGTTTATAGTACTGCTCTAACTTATCATTTACAAAAAGTAAAAGAAAATAATATTTGTTTATGGACTGAAAATTTAAAATTAGCTCAAAAATTTCAAAAAAAGCAAAAATTTGATTTTTTATCGAAAGATATTGTTTTTAATGATAATGTTCGATTATCGACTAGTTTAGAAGAAACTCTTAAAGAAGCAGATATTTTATTTATTTTAGTAGGAAGTAAATATTATGAAAATACCATTGAAAATATCAAACCTTTTTATGATAAAAAAATACCTATTTTTGTTGGAACCAAAGGAATGAATTTAGAAAAATGTGCTTTTTTTTCAGATATTACTCGAAAGCAATTAAAATGCCATTCTTATTCTTATTTTGCTGGTCCTACTTTTGCAAAAGATTTAACAACCGAAGATAATTTTGCTTTTACAGTGGCAGGTTCTAATAAATTAGGATATGTAAAATTTAAAACTTTATGGCCTTCAAATATAAAATTCGAATTTACGAGTGATTTATATGGCTTAGAAATTATGTCGGTTTTAAAAAATATTTATGCAATTGGAAGTGGAATTATAAGAGGATTAGATTGTTCTGAGAGTACTTACTACACTTTTATCACTGATATTATTAAAGAAATTAAAAGCATTATAAAAAAATGCAATGGATATGAAGAAACTATGTTAAGTTATGGTGGAATTGGCGATTTTTTACTAACTTCTCATAGCAAAAAAAGCAGAAATTATACGCTTGGTAAAATGATTGGAACAAAAAATGAAACAAAAGAAATAGAGGAATATAAAAATAATACAACGATCGAAGGATTAGAAAGTTTAAGTAATATTGAAAACTTTATTAAAAAAATGAAGTTAACAAATTCTATTCTTGAAAAAATTTATTTCATAGTTATTCAAGGTCAAAGTCCATTGATTCTAGAGCAAAAAAAATAAGTGTCATTTGTAAGACACTTTTTTTAAGCATTCATTTATAACATAACTGGCCATCATACTTCCAGCACTCATTGGTACTGAACATATGCTTCCTAATGGACATTTTATCGGAGTTTCCAAACTACATACTACTTTTGTATCTAAGTATTTGATATGTTCTTTTTTTAATAAATTTCGAAGTTTTTTTGCAAGAGGATCATTTTTAGTTTGAGATAATTTACAAATTTTTAGCATTTCAGGATGAAGTCGATTTCCTGTTCCCATACAAGATAATACTGGAATATGCTCATCTTTTGCTTTAATTATTAAACTTTTTTTTACAAGAATATCATCGCAAGCATCTAAAATAAAATCGAATTTTAAAAGATTAAAATCCAAAACTGCTTCTCCAGTTAATTTTTGTTGAAGAATCAAAATATGACAATTTGGATTAATTTTTTTCGCTCTTTTTTTGGCTTCTTTCACTTTTGCATGATTGATATTCTTTTGTGTTGCAATTACTTGTCGATTTAAATTACTTGTTTCAATGATATCACAATCAATGATTGTAATGTTTTCAATGCCACTACGAACCAAGGCTTCCAAAGCATATCCCCCTACTCCTCCTACTCCAATTAATAAAATATTTAATTTTTGCAATTTTTGAAAATTTTCTTCTCCAATTACGCGAATAATTCGATCAAACACAAAATCACTTCCAAGAAAAAAACCAAAGGTTGCTAGTGTGATAAAAGCCCGCTCACTCGCAGGTGGGTATCTCATCTATGCTTTAGGATCCTAATTCACTTAATGGATTAGTATTCTACACCACATAGGGTTCTGATTCCCAATTATCACCATAGTCGGTTTTATGTAACTAACTACCTTTGGTATAAATATTATAACATTCACTGGGCGACTAGACAAGTGAAATTTTTCAGATAAAAATTATTTTTTATAACGAATATTAATATCTACATCACCTTTTATTCCACTAATTACCCCATCACTACAAAGTTGCCAATATTCATAATCGCCTGTATAATTTGTTTCTTTGGTATAATGAGCAAGCCATGTTTTATAGCTTGTAGGATACCATATTTGTTCTAAGTATGATTTACTACTATATAACATTCCTTCGTAACCAGCATTATTTATAACTTTTAAAAAGGCTTCCGACATATCAGATAATCCAAATAAACTTAAATGAAATTCATTGTAAAAAGACCAGTTTTCCCAGTCAAAAGCAATGGGTAAATCAACATCATAATCTTTAATTTGTTCTAAAACCCATTTGGCATCTTGCTCGGCTCTTAGAGTGCTATTTGCATAAGAATAATAATAAATACCAACAGGAATTCCTACTTCATTTGCATTTGTAATATTTTGTATAAATTTTTTATCTAAAATATATTCTCCATCAATACCACTACTTGTACCTACACGTAAGATAACAAATTCAACGCCAGCATTTTTTAAAGCTTGATAATCCACATCACCTTGCCAATGAGAAATATCTAATCCCACTTCGGTGTTTTCGTTTTTATAATTTTTTACAACTTCTAAAAAATCTGTACTTGTTTTTGGAGGATTTTGATTCGAAGAATTTTCGCCATTTGTTTTTTCTATAATATTTAATTTGAAATGACGTCTTGTTTCATTTCCACTTGAGTCTTTGGCTACAAATTCCAAAGGATATTCTCCAATGGTATTCATATCATAAATTCCTTCTATAGAACAATTTGGATACGCATCATAATTATCTGCACACATTATCTTATTTAAAAAATCATCGGAAGAACCTTGAACCATTGTATATTGTGTTTTTATCCAAACAATGGGTGGTTCTTTATCCACTACTTATATTTTAAATTTATATTTTAATTTAATATTATCTTAATTTTTAAAATT
>CAOKKL010000002.1 GCA_948469065.1 uncultured Mycoplasmatota bacterium
CCACTACTTCTATGTTAAATTGATATTTTACTTTAATATGCTCTTCATTTTTAAAATGAATTTCAATCGTTTGAGGTCCAAGTTTACTTGTATCAATTATATTATCTTCTAATAAATTTCCATTTATACTCACTAAAAAATCAGAATATTTTGCTAACTCACGAATTGGAACGGTTAAATCGCTTTTTAATACTACTTCAATTTTGGCATAACGAACTCGTAAAATTAAAAATATCCCAACAAGTATTAAAAATATAAATATTCCTATACTTATCCAAATTATTTTCTTTTTCATATCTTAAATCCTTTCAAAAAAGACTCATGCAGTAGTACTTTGTGAGTCAATTTCATTTTGTAAATTTATATTATTAATTGTTTCGGCTTGGTCTTGAACGGATTTTTCTTCCTTTTTCTTCACATTCCAACAATTAGAAACATTACAATTGGAACTATAAGGAAGTGGATTTGGTAAATCTAGAGAAACAATCATTGGAATTTTAAATGCACCTCCAAATGCTACACAACTACCTGGTTGTAAAGTTTTTTGCTTTGCAATTACATCTGCAGAAATATTTGGAAGCATTTCTTCAATATATTTTATATCTTTTGGATGAGTCATTTTAAAGATTAAAAAGTTAGAAACTTGAGCAATCACTGTGTCACTAATTTCCACAGGTCTTTGAGAAATGATTCCTAAAATAACTCCATATTTTCTTCCTTCTTTGGCAATTCGATCAAAAATATTATATCCAAGTAAAAAAGTATCAAGATCGTGTTGGATATATCGGTGGGCTTCTTCTAAGATTAAATGAAATGGTATACTTGCTCGATTTTTTAAACTTTTTGAGAAATCAAAGAAAATTCGACACATAATTTTAACGATTACTTTAGCATAAATATCGTCAATATCTTCTAAATTAATATTTATAATCTGGGATTTTTTTCCTTGATTCATTAATAGATTTCCAATAAATTGCTCACTGTTTATATGACCCGCATTAACAAAATAATTTCCCACTTTGGTATTTAAAATACTAGCTAAACGCACTTTTAGAATAATAGCATCATCGTAAACTTTATTATTATTTTGAAATCCTTCGCTAATTAAAGTAAATTCCATTGCTTTTTTAAAATCCAATACTCCAAACGAGTAAATAGTAGGTTCTTTTACTTCTTCTAAATCATCGTTTACATGTTTTAAAATATAATCTGTAATTAAAACACTTTCGCCAAAATTACCATTTGAATCAATTTCAAAGCATTCTGAAAAACTTCTAGAATAACCAAGCCCAGCAATTCTTGAATCAAAATTAAAATCCGTAGTATGACACACTTCGATGATTGTAAATATTTCATTTTTCTTACTTGCTGTTGTTTGATTACTAAACAAAATTGCAAGTAAAGCCTTGGCAATCAAATGATTTTTGTATTCTTCTGCTTCTTCATTGTTTTGGCTAAAAATTTTGGCTAGTCGAAGAGTTCGTTCAATAATTGGCAATTGACTATGATTGTTTGCTTGTAATAATAAGGCCCAATCATCTAAATTTAATAAACTTACTGGTATTTGTAATAAAACATCATCTGGTTCTGTTGGATTGGTTGTTATAAATTTATAATTGTAATTTGTATTATATTGTTGAATTGAACGAAATGCGTTTTTATATTCTCCAAAAGAGTCAAAAATAACTAAATTAGCATGATAGTTAAATACATTTTTATTTCCAAAAATATTTTGAATAATTCTTGCTACTCCACAAGATTTACCACTTCCACTATTTCCAAAGATGGAGAAATGATTGGAAAAAAAATCATTCACTTTAGGATATATTTGATAATTCCGATAAATTGCACTATGACCAAGTATAAATGATTCACTGGATTCGATTCCTACAATTTCTTTTAATTCATTTCCACCAATAATGCGTATTTTACTGGATAATAATGGTTTTCGGATGACACCATTTATATATCGATTTTTTGTAAATTCTCCTAAGAAACGAATTTTAATTGTTTCTGGATTAATTTCTGTAATTTCTCCTAATATACGTTGTCCAGAATCTTCAAAAACGACATGGACATTCATTAAATCTTGAGTCCCAGCAGACCCACCTTGATTTTCTACATGTGCGATATTATCGCTTATAAATTTAATTTTACCAAACATAAATAAACCCTTCTTATCTTATAAAATTATAACATAAGAAAAAGAAAAGACCAAATCTTTTCCTCTTTCTTTTGTTAAAATAAATTTAAAATTCACAGTTTCTAGGAGTTCTTGGAAAAGGAATTACATCACGAATATTATCTACTCCTGTTAAATAAATTAATAAACGCTCGAATCCCATTCCAAAACCACTATGAACACAAGTTCCGTATTTTCTTAAATTTAAATACCATTCCATTTCCTTTGGATCCATTGATAGTTCTTGCATACGAGTTATTAATTTATCATAATCTTCTTCTCTTTGACTACCACCCATTAATTCCCCAACACCAGGAATTTCCAAATCTGCGGCTGCTACAGTTTTTCCATCACTATTTTGTTTCATATAAAAGGCTTTAATGTCTTTTGGCCAATTGGTAATAAAAACCGGTCCTTTAAAATATTCCGTAATATATTTTTCATGTTCTTTGGCAATATCTTCTCCATAAGCAGGTTCAAATTCCCATTTTACATCCGCATTTTTTAAAATGTTGATTACTTCTTCATGCGTAATTCTTGTAAATTTACTGTTTACTAAATTTGTTAATTTTTCTATTAATCCTTTTTCTTCAAAGCGGTCTAAAAATTTTAATTCTTCTTTTGCTTTTTCTAAAACTGTTTGAACGATATATTTTAACATATCTTCTTGAATATCCATGATTCCATTTAGATCACAAAAAGCAACTTCTGGCTCAATCATCCAAAATTCAGCGGCATGAGTTTTCGTATTTGAATCTTCTGCACGAAATGTAGGACCAAATGTATAAATTTTAGAAAAAGCCATGGCAAACGTCTCTCCTTGTAATTGTCCAGAAACAGTCAGTCCCGCTTTTTTTCCAAAAAAATCTTTTTTGTAATCTACTTCTCCTTTTAATTTTTCAAGAGGCAAAGTAGTTACTTGAAACATTTCTCCTGCTCCTTCACAATCACTACCTGTGATAAGTGGAGCATGTAAATAAATATAGCCTCTGCTTTGAAAGTATTCATGAATCGCCATAGAAGCTAAAGAACGAATACGAAAAACCGCTTGGAATAAGTTAGCTCTAGGTCTTAAATAACCAATGGTTCTAAAAAATTCTTTTGTATGAGGTTTGGGTTGTAGCGGATAATCATCTGGACAATCTCCTAATAAAGTCACTTTTTTGATTGCTACTTCATAATCTTGTCCTGCTCCACTTGATTCTTGCAATATTCCTACTACTTCTATGCTTACTCCATTTTTTAAACTAGAAATTTTTTCAAAATCAGCTATCTCTCTATCATAAACTAGTTGCATATGCAAAAAATCTGTTCCATCAGAAAAATCAATAAAGCCAAAATCTTTTTGACGACGATGATTTCTGATCCAACCCGAAAGCTTTACTTCTTGATTTAAAAATTCTTCTTTTTTTTCTTTTAATTCTCTTAAATACATATTCATCTCTCCTATTTTATATTATTTTACATCCAAAATAAATAATTCGCTAAAATATCCTAAACATTTTCTCTTTTATGGATTCAGTCTAGTTGGACCTCTATAAATAAATGTTGCTTCACGAATATTATCAATTCCTAACAAAAGCATTAATAAACGTTGAATTCCAATGGCAAATCCTCCATGAGGCGGCATCCCATATTTGAAAAATTCTAAATAAAAATCTAAACTTTCTAGAGTAATCCCCTTTTCTATAATTTGATTTTTTAAAATATCCAACCGATGTTCTCGTTGTGCACCTGTTGTAATTTCAATGCCTCGAAATAATAAATCATAACTGCACGTTTTTCCTTGCTCATTTAGCATATGATAAAATGGTCTGGCTGCAAAAGGAAATTCTGTGACAAAAATAAATTCTGTTCCAAATTCTTCTTTTGCGTACTTGCATAGTAAATTTTCTTCTTTTCTTTCAAAATCGTCTTCTTTTTCTCCAATATAATGATATTTTTCTTTTAAAATATTTTTTGCTTCTGAAAAAGAAATTCGTGCGAATGGTTTTTCTAAGTCTGTCAAATGGACTTTAAACTCTTTTTCAATATTACTTCCAAAGTTTTGATAAATTTTTTGAATGGCAAATTTAAGCCATGCTTCTTCAAAATCCATAATTTCTACATAATTTTGAATCCACGATATTTCAATGTCAGCCATATTAATTTCGGTCGCATGATAACTAGTATGGGAATTTTCAGCCCGAAATGCTGGTCCAATTTCAAATACTTTATCAAATCCAGAAGCCATTGCCATTTGCTTATAAAATTGAGGTGATTGCGATAAATAGGCGGTTTTACCAAAGTATTCTAATGAAAAAGTTTCTGCACCACTTTCTGCTGCTGCACCACTAATTTTTGGAGAATGGATTTCTAGAAAATGATTTTGTATACAATATTCTCTTAAGCTATGTTCTAATAAAGTTGCGATTTGAAATAATAAATGATTATCATTTCTTCTTAAATCTACAAATCGATAATCCAATCTTGTTTCTCTTAAACTGTTATCTTTTTTATTATAGTCAAAAGGCAGTTCAGAAGCACTTTCACTTGTTATGAAAATTTCATTAGGAATTAATTCCATTCCACTTAATTTTACATTGGGTGCTTCTTTTAAAATACCTTTTACTGTTATAGTAGATTCTAAAGAAACATTTTCTAAGAGGTCAATAAGCTTTGTATTTTCTGTTGTTTTCTCAATCGTTACTTGAAGTTTTCCAGTGCCATCTCTTAAAACCAAAAACATTACATATGGTAGATCTCTTAATTTATCTAGAAATCCTTGAAACTCAATTTCTTTGTTATAATAATTTTTTAACTCTGAAACAAATATTTTTTTCATTTGTCTTTCTCCTTTGTTCTTGCTAATGTTGTGTTTGTAATTGCCTCTACTTCCGATTTTTTTAAATTATAAACGTCAATCATTGCACCAAAATATTCTTGAAAAACTAGAAGAAAATCTTGATATGGTAACACCCCATTTTTGTATTCTTCACATGATTTTTGAAATGATTTCAAACATTCAATTTGCGATTTTCTTTTTTTGGTTGCAAAACCGGAATATTGCTGTTTTTTTGTTTCGTCAGAATCAAATTGCTTGATAAATTGAGACCAATGATTCATGAAAGAAACTTTAACGAAAAGATCATATTCTCCTTGTAAAAATTTTTTTCCAAAATCTTTTTTACTCATTACTTCGGTTGGAATTCCTATGTTCCATAACAATTGTTTTATAATAACACTTTGTTTCTCTTTATCTTTTCTTGCTATGGTATTATCGTTCTTACATTCTAAATAATAACGATATAATTTTTTTATCTTATTCAATGTTTCTTTTTTTTCATCTTTCCATTTTTGTAAACCTTGCATTTTGTTTATCTTTTTTTTCATAATACCTCCTAAAAATTTATATCCAAATATTGAATTAAATCCATCTCTTTTACTGTCTTTTTTTCATTTGTATATAAATCGGTTAAAATAATTTCATTGTTTTCTATTTCTTTTTCTTTTATTGAAATAACATATTTGGTTGGATAATACTTTTTAATAAAGCTTTTTTCACAGCGTTCTATGTTTTCTGTTTTAAATCCGTTTAAGCGTAATTCTTGTGTTAAATATAAAGATTTTTCTTTTTCTAAATTAGTTTGATAAGTAATAACAACATCTAATGTTTTTTCTTCTAACGATAAATTGCCTTGTACTACTTCTAATAAGTTTTCAAAATACCCAAAAAATCCATAGCAAGGAGTAGTTAAACTACTTAAATTTTCTAATAAAGAGGTCATATTGCCACCTTCTATCAAAAGAATTTTTTCTTCTTTTTCAGTGGTTTTATAAATTTGAAATACTATATCCTGACAAAAATCGGAATGAAGTTTTTTTTCTTCATAATTAATATCCAAAACATCTAAATCATTATAAATTATGGGACGTAAGGATTCTAAAACATCCAATTGTATCGTTAAATCACGAAGGCCACAAGCTTCTAAAAACCTAACCGCTAAAGACATTATTTCCGCTAAATAACTTAGATCTTTTTGCTGAAAAGAGAGAAATCCGTATTCATTTTTCTGCGTTTTCTGATACGTTACTTCATGATAATACATTTTTGTTGGAATTTCTTCTTCATTTAAATGATATTCATAGTATCCTCGAATTCTACCCATGATTCCATTTTTGCGAACTATATTTTCATTTTCTTCAAAAATTGCGGAAGCACTATAATCATAGTTATAAATTTCAGCAAAAGATGCTAAGATACGAGATAAATATTCGTACTCTTTTGCTAAATGTCCATAAATATCAATTGTCGATGTTATTTTCTTTTTCATAAGACCTCCTAAATAAAAAAATCCCAATAATGTAAGGACGAACCAAAAGTCCGCGGTGCCACCTTACTTTACTAGGTACTCTCAAAAACTTACGGTAACGTCGTATTACGGTTTCTAAATCGTTAGAGGTTGTTTTTTTCAAAAAAGAATTCTGGTGTTTTCAGCTTCCCACCATCTCTTCTTAGAATTCTTTTTAGAACTTTCCTCATTAGAAATATATATCTATTGTAATCTTTTTTTTTATAATCGTCAATTTTTTTTTTAATATCATTATTTTTGAACGGATTCCAAATATGCGATTACTTCTTGTATTGTTTCAATAAATGATTCATAATTTACTTCAAACCATTTTACATCCATTTGATTGTTAAACCATGTAAATTGTCGTTTGGCATAGTTTCTAGTATTTTGTTTACATTCTTCTACAACTTGGTGTAAAGTTTTTTTATTCTCAAAAAAATCATAAAATTCTTTATAACCTATGCCAATCATAAGTGGTTTTGTTTTTATTCCATTTAAGATAAATGGTTTTACTTCGTCAATTAGAGAAACAAGCATATCATCAAATCGCTTATTGAGACGCTGATATAATAGTTCTCGTTGTGCAGTTAAACCAATCACTATGACATCATCATAGATCAATTGAAATCCATTTTGACTAATTTCAATTCCTTGATCTAATTTTGAAAGAAGACGAATCATACGCTGCCGATTTTCTCTATCAAATACAATTCCAGTTTTATATGCCTCGATTCTTTTTTGAAGTTCTTCATTGGAAATATTATGATACAAAGAAGAGACATTTTCTTTTTCTTCTTGGAACTGATAATCATACAATGCAGCTTTTAAATACATCCCAGTTCCTCCAACAAAAATAGGAACTTTTTTCTTTTTTTTGATCTTTTCAATGCACTCTCTTGCATCTTTTTGATAGTCAAAAACAGTATAAGGCTCCGTAACATTTTTAATGTTTAATAGATGATGAGGAATATGTTCCATTTCCTCAGTTGTAATTTTAGCAGTACCCACATCTAAGCCACGATAAATTTGTAAGGAATCGCAATTAATGATTTCCCCATTTATTATTTTGGCTAATTCAATACTTAACTTTGTTTTCCCAACACCAGTTGGACCTACAATGGCTAAAATCATTTGCTTTCCTTCTTTCTTATCATTTTAATAAAAAATTATTTTATATTTTTAAATGTTTCTTCAAGAAATTTTTGAGTTTGTATTCCTTGGTCGAAATCATAACCAAATGTTTTTTGCTCTAATTGATTTGCTATTTGTTGGAATTTAGTTTCCATCATAAAAAACCAAGCCTCTCCTAAAAGAACTTTTCCGATTTCGATAACTACTTTCATATTACAAAACTTAATTCTTGTATAATCTGCAAATTGTTCGTTAAAAGAATTTGTTGGAAATTTATGAAAATAACTAGAAGGATGAGTTCTTAAAAAACCATTATCATAAATTGATGTATAATAAGGATTATCTCCGGTATATATACTATCTATAATACCACAAAGAACTTGATAGATTTGCATTGTTTCATCACTATTACATAATTCTTCAAAATGATGATTTCCCCATTCATTTCGATATGATGTCATTATAATATTTTTAATTTGGTTCGTGTTAGAGCTTTTAATTATTTCATCTACTTTGTTTTTTTCATAAAATTGTTCAAGTGTTTTTCGAAGAAGATTTTGATCAGACAAATTTTTTTCGATAAAAGATTCGATATCTGCTTTATTATATTCCATTATTTTTTCCGTATCTTTTTTGGCTTTTTCATATATGTTTTCTTGATAATTTCTTGCTTCTTGCAAGAATGATTCTAATTTTTGTGGATTTTTACTCCAACTTTCTTTTATTTCAAAAATAATATGAGAAAATTCTTCTGGCATATTTATTCCATCGACAATTGTTAATAAAGCATGTCCAAGTTCATGAGCAAAAATTCCTTCATTTCCTCCAATTTCATTTAAAATTGCAACAAAACCATTATTCTTTATACGATTAAGATCTAAAAATTTAGAACTACGAGGAGTTAAACTATCTTGCAAGATAATTTTTAAAACAGAATCTATTTTATGAAAATTTTCTACGATTTTAATCGTTGCAGGATCCCCATTTTTATAACCGGAAATTAAAACATCAACAAATGTTTTTAACGATTTATAATCCATATTTTGAATGTTATTTTGAATATATATTTTCATATTTTTTGGAAGCAAACTATAATTTGATATAAATAAATTTCGTTTTGCAACATTTGCTAAATTATTTTTTTCATTCTTTTCCATTATAATGCCTCCATCGTATTTCATCTTTTAGCTTACTTTAAGTATACTATTTTAATAATTATTTGCAAAGAAAAAAGATAAATTTATTTTTCATAATATTAATAATGCGTAAATATTACTTTTTTGTTATAATGTTTATTTATGAGGTGATATAAATTGGAAACAAAAGAAGAATTAGAAAGGCAAAAATGGGAAACCTTAAAGAATATTAAAAAGTCATACCATTTTGCCAAGGAAAGTAAAAAAAACTTTATTTACTATTTAATCGGTTCTATTGCGCTTTGTATTATTGGAGCTATCGTTCCTATTTTTACTGCTAAACAAATTCTTAATATATCAAATGGATTTTGGGATGAACTGCTTATTAGTACCATCGCTGTGTTTGGTTTGGAAGTTTTTCGAAATGCTTTTTCTTTTTTATCTGGGCGTAATGCTTCAAAATTTTACCGCACTACGTTAAAAAATATCCAGGTTGGAATTGCAACGGAGATTTTAAAAACTACATCATTAGAATTTAATAAAAAATCAAGTGGTTATTTTATTGAACGAATTTCTAGTGATTCCGGAAAAATTGCAGATATATATTTAAATATTTGCGATTATATTACAGAAATTATTACAAATATAGGAATTTTGGTAAGCATTTTTATTTTAAATAAATATATATTTCTATTTTATTTCTTTTTCTTAATTAGCTTATTTTTAATTCAAAAAAGAAAAAATGATGTTTTTCAAAAGAATGATAAAATTTACCGAAAAAAGAAAGAAAAAGCAACTAGTTTAATTTCTGAATTAGTAAGAGGTGCCAAAGATGTTAAAGTTTTAAATGCAGAAAGAAGTTTTTTACAGGAAGCGGAAAAAAGAATTACTTTAGCTCAGCAGTGGCGTTATAAAATGTTTTTAACAAATCGTATTTATCGTCTTATTTATAATAATTTACGAGATATATTAGACTTTAGTTATGTTCTTTTAGTTATATTTTTAATCCGTCATGAATTATTAGTAATTCCGACTGCAATTATTCTATTTAATTATCGAAATCAAATTATTTATACATTAGATTATATTGGCATGTTAATGGAAGCTGTTAAAGATTTCAATCTTTCTGCAAACCGTGTTTTTCAAATTATTGAAAGTGATAAAAAAGAACAATTTGGAACCAAACACATTGAAAAAGTGCATGGCGATTTTGAATTTAAAAATGTATCTTTTGCTTATGAAGAAAATGAGCCTATTTTAAAAGATATTAGTTTTAAAATTAAAGCAAATGAAACGGTATCTTTTGTTGGAAAAAGTGGTTCTGGGAAATCAACGATTTTCAATTTACTTTGCAAATTGTACGAACCAAACCAGGGCGAAATTACAATAGATGGAATTAATATTAAAGATTTAGATAAAGATTCACTGCGTGGTAATATTTCAATTATTAATCAAAGTCCTTATATTTTTAATATGAGTATTCGAGAAAATTTAAGTTTAATAAAGGAAGGTTTAACAGAAGAAGAAATGATGGAAGCTTGTAAACTCGCATGCTTACACGATTACATTATGTCTCTTCCAAATGGCTATGATACGATTGTCGGTGAAGGTGGTGTCTCTCTTTCTGGAGGACAAAGACAACGACTTGCTATTGCAAGAGCTTTGGTTCAAAAAACAGAAATCATTTTATTTGATGAAGCAACCAGTGCTCTTGATAATGAAACACAAAAAGAGATTCAAAATGCGATTGATAATATGCAAGGAGAATATACTATTTTAATCATAGCACATCGTCTTTCAACGGTTATTAATAGTGATCGCTTAGTTTTTGTAGAAGATGGTGAAATTTTAGATGTTGGTACACATCAAGAATTATTACAAAAAAATAAAAGTTATCAAAAATTATATGAGTTGGAGCTAAAGGAAACAAAAAAATAAATTGTTTTCTTTTTTTATGATTTTATTAGAATCAAAAAAGTCAGTTTATTATATTTACTTCCTTTTAAAATAAACATGGTGATAATATGAAAAAAATTAATTTGACTAAATGGCTTTTAAATTATGCCAAAAAAGAAAAAAAAGATTTTTATCTTTATTGTTTCATAGGAATAACTATGGCTATTATATGGCTTATTTTACCGATTCTCATTTCGAAACAAACAATTCTTTTAACTGCAAATTCAATGGATACTCTTTATCAAATTACTTTACTTATTTTTTTGATTCATTTTTTTTATAGCATTTCAAAATATTTCATTAGTTATCATGCTCAAAAATTTATCACTTCAATCTATAAAAATCTTCATATAGATATTACTAAAAAATTTTTAAATATAAAATATGAATTAATTCATTCTAAAAATACTGGTTTTTTTATTCAAAGAATGACTGATGATACCATTGATATTTCTGATTTTTTCATTAAAATTACAGATGACTTTATTGATATTTTTATTAATATTGGATCATTAATTACGATTTTTTTAATGAATCGTATTCTATTTTTTTTCTATCTTTATTTTTTATTACTACTTTTTCTTATTAAAAAAACAAAAACCAAACGTTTTGCTGAAGAAGTCAAAAAGAAGCGAGAAAAAGTAGAAACGTTAATGAATGATAATATTGAACTAATTAAAGGAGTAGAAGAAATAAAAGTATTGAATTTAAAAAAAATGTTTTTAAAAAAAATAGAGAAAAATATTCTACACTTTAATAAATCACTTCTAAATGTAGGTGAAGTGAATCGTTTTTTCCTTTTCTTATCAAATAATATTAAAAATATTTTTCGTTATTTATTGCTCTCTTTATCTATTTATTTAATTTATAATAACAAATTAACTATATCTGTTGCTTTAATAGCTCTAAATTATGAAGAAAGTATTTTTGGTTTGCTTGATTATACAGAATCGCTCTTAGAAAATATAAAAATATTTCGATTATCTGCCAATCGAATATTAGAAATATTAAACGATGAAATATCAGCAAAAGAAGAGTTTGGTAAACTTTCTCTCATTTCTAAAGCAAAAACTGCCTTAGAATTTCAAAATGTTTCTTTTTCTTACGAAAATAAAAAATCACTATTAGAAGGTATTTCTTTTAAAATTTTAGAAACAGAGTCCGTTGCTTTTGTAGGAACTAGTGGCTGTGGAAAATCAACATTATTTCGGCTTTTAACTAAATTATATCAGCCGAAACAAGGTAATATTCTTTTGTTCGGAGAAAACATAGAAAATTTAAAAGAAGAAGAAATTAGAAATCATATTTCTATCGTCCCACAATCTCCCTATCTTTTTGCTATGAGTATCGAAGAAAATTTAAAAGGAAATCTAAAAATAACAAAAGAAGATTTGATAAAAGCTTGTAAGCTAGCAGAAATTCATGAAGAAATTTTAAAACTGCCGAATGGATATCAAACTATGATTCAAGAAAATGGATTTAATTTAAGTGGAGGACAAAAGCAACGACTTGCTATTGCTAGAAGTTTACTACAAAATACGCCCATAATTTTACTGGATGAAGCGACCAGTGCTCTTGATAATGAAACGCAAAAAAAAATTCAAAACAATTTAGCAAACTTAAAAGGAAAAACCATTGTAACGATTGCTCATCGCCTTTCTACTATTTTGAATCATGATAGGATTGTTGTTTTAAATCATGGAAAAATTGATGCAATTGGTACTCATGAAACTCTTTTAAAAGAAAATCAAATTTATCAAAGTTTATATCGAAATGAACAAACAAAGAGCAATTATTAATTCATTGCTCTTTTAAACATTCTTTCTAAATCGTAAATACTGAATTTTATGATTGTTGGTCTTCCATGCGGACAATGATAAGGATTGTCACATTCACATAACTCATTTAATAATTCTTCTTGGGCTTCATGACTTATTCGCATATTGGCTTTAATACTCATTTTGCAAGCCAAAGTAATAGCAATACTTTCATTAAATTTTACTCGATCAAAACCAGTAAGACCTCCTATCAGTAAATCGATAATTTTTCGAATACTTTCCTCTTCATATCCTTCTAAAAGCCAAGTAGGATGCCCTTTGAAAACAAATGTATTTACTCCGAACTCTTCAAAATCAAAACCTATTTCTTTTAAAATGGTTTCTTGCTCATGAATTTTTATAAATTCACTATTTGAAAGCTCAATGGTAATTGGAACTAATAAACTAGTCGTATAAACTTGCTTATTTTTTAAAGCTTCCATATTTTTTTCATAATTTACTCGTTCTTGGGCTGCATGTTGATCGATTAAATAAATTCCTTCTTCATTTTCTGCAATAATGTATGTTCCATGTGCTAAACCAACTGGATATAATTTTAATTGTTTCATCTGTGAATTAATAATAATAGTGTCACTTTTTTCTTTTACTGCAACATTCCCTAAATCAAATGTTGCTTGAACGTTTTCTTTTTCGAAAGTGTTTTTTGATTCTTCTTTTAAAATCGAATTCATCACTTCTTGTTTTACTGGATTAGTATTACTCATACGTTCTATTGCATCTGGTATTAATAAATTTTGATACAATGCCTCTTTTATGGTCGTTACAATTAATTCATATAAAGCATTCATTTTATTGATTTTAATATCTTGTTTCGTTGGGTGAACATTTACATCAATTAAAGTTGGATCGGTTTCAATTTTTAAAACCACAACTGGATATTTTATATCTGGTTTGTAAGTATAATAAGCATCATTAATTGCTCTTATAATATCTAAATTTTTAATTACTCTTCCATTTACCATAACAATCATATGATTTCGGTTGGATTTTAAAATTTCTGGTTTTCCAATATATCCATATAAATCAAAGTCATTATTATTAGCACTTATTTCAATCATTTTGCTAGAAATTTGGAGTCCATAAATTTCATGAATTGTTTTATGTAAATTTCCGCTTCCACTCGTTTTTACTAATATGCGATCATCATTTGTTAAAGTAAAACTAATTTTGGGATGTGCAAGAGAAAATCGTTCTACAAATGAGACACAGGATGCAAGTTCTGATTGTTCGCTTTTTAAATATTTTAATCTTGCCGGTGTATTATAAAATAAATGATCAATGGATAAAATTGTTCCTTTTCTAGCGTCGGTTTCTTCTATTGTTTTTAAGACGCCACCTTCCATTTTTAAAAATGTTCCAATATCTCCAGTTGAAGTTTTTAATGTCACATGAGAAACACTTGCAATCGATGGAAGTGCTTCGCCACGAAAACCTAAAGTATCAATAAAAAATAAATCATCATCTTTATAAAGCTTACTTGTTGCATGTCTTTGAAAGGCAAGTTTTGCATCTTCTTTTTCCATTCCACTTCCATTATCAATTACATGGATACTTCCACGTCCACCTTCTTTTAGGTGAATTATAATTTCCGTAGCACCAGCATCCACACTATTTTCTGCTAGTTCTTTTACAATGGAAGAACATTTTTCAACGACCTCTCCTGCGGCAATTTTATTTGCCAAATTCTCATCCATTATACGAATTTTATTCATCTACTCACCCACTTTTATTTCATATAAATTTTCTTTATAATCACGACCATGAATGGTTATAAAATCTTCTTCTATCAAAACAGCACCTTTTTTTAAAAAGAATTCGTTCGATTGTAAAGATTGAAATACATACACTGAATACTGTTGCATTTTTTGTTTTTTTAATACTATTTCCATCAATTCTAATAATTTTTTGCCATATCCTTTTCTTTGATATGTTTTTTTAATATAAATAGCATCAAGAAGAGCTACTTCATCAATGATACTAAAAATTAAAATACCAATAATTTCATCATTTCGAGTCAGTGAAAAATAAT
Source organism: uncultured Mycoplasmatota bacterium (assembly GCA_948469065.1). Taxonomy (GTDB): domain Bacteria; phylum Bacillota_I; class Bacilli_A; order RF39; family UBA660; genus MGBC162267. Next base: position 14,607 of record CAOKKL010000002.1, read on the forward strand.
AATAATCTTTATGTTGCAATTGTTTTTTAATATATTTTTCTCGATCTTCTTTCTTATTCCATCTAGATTCCATCACATCATGAGGAAAAATTCCTACATAAGTCTCTTCCCAACATTTTAAATGGATATTTACAAACTCTTTTACTTTATTTTCTGTTAATCTTTTAATTTCAATCATGTGACCCTCCAAAAAAAGATGGTCGAACTTCATAGGAAAGAAGGATATCGGTTTGAATAGTTATTTGACAAGGTTTAGAAATAGCAAAAAAACCAACTCCTGGTAATACTAAATCGCTTTTTTTATCTATTTTAATTTTTATTTCTTGTTCTTTTTTTTCTATCATTTTATATTTTTTCTCAAATATAAAGGCTTGATTGCCATAAAATGTTATACTATTTTGTTCTAAGTTTTGTGATAAAAATACGGTATTTTCAAAATTTAAAATCGTTTCTCGTTTCATTTGCATGGTAATTGGTTTCATATAAACTTTCGGAGTTACTTTTAATAAAATTTCAGAATTCCACTTTGTTTTGAAAGAGAATCCTGGAGCATCAATTAAATGAATGTTATTTACTTTCCAATCTAAAAAGGAAAGCGTTGTATTTGGCATTTCACTTACTAATACAGGGCATTTTTCATGATTCTGATACCAGATTGCTTCTTTTAAAAAACTGCTTTTCCCAGCATTGGTCATTCCCAGTAAAAGAGAAGTTTTTGAATTTTCCATATGATTTAAAAGTGTAGCTAATAATTTTTCACTTTTTTTTGTGTAGGAAAAAATTTTACTGTCAATTTTATAAATATTTTGGATTCGTTTTAATAATCGCTCCATGGATATTGTTTTTGGAATAATATCAATTTTAGTTAATACAAGATACTTTTCTTGATTTATTTTTAGAAAAGGATCAAGTGCTTCTTTCGAAATTTGAAATAAATCTAAAAAATAATAAACTGGTTTATGAATTTTTTTTGCTTCTTCTAATAATTCTTGATTTGTAAAAGAAAGCTCATCCATCGGAAGTTCATGATAATGAAGTAAACGAAAACAGCGTTCACAATATATCATATCTTCTTTTTGATTTGGAACAAAACCAGTCATGGTAGCGTTTGTATTTTGTAGTATACTTCCACAACCCAGGCATTTTTTATTCATAATAAACTCCCTTTTCTAATATTCCTTTTTTTCTTAATTGTTGAAATAGAAAACGTTCTAAAAACGAAGGCTTTTTATTACTGATAGTATTTACTAAAATACTTCGAAATCCCATTTTATTGGCACAATAAATATCTGAAAATAATTGATCGCCAATACAAGCAATTTCATGAACATTAAAACGATACAAATCTAAAATTTTTTCATATTTTTGCAAACTTGGTTTCCCACTTTGAAAAGCAGAATCGACATTTAGTTTTTCTTTAAAAGGTTCTACTCTGCTCTTACTCGCATTCGATAAAATAATTAATTTAAACTTTAATCCTTCTAAATAAGCAAATAAATCCTTTAATTTTCTGTCTGGAACCGACATATTTTCTGGTGCAATGGTATCATTTAAATCAAACAGAAGACATTTGATTCCTGTTTTTTTTAACTGCTTATAATCAATGGTATAAATACTTTTTTGATAAATATCTGGAATAAAGGAATCCATCTGTTCACCTACATTTCTATCATATTATATCATGGGAAACAAATTTCGTAAATGAAGCTTCAACAAAATAGATAGAAAAAACATTGAAATTCATCAATGTTTCTTAATTTATTATAAATCATTTTTACTTTTTAAAAATTCTTTTAAAATTTTCATCAAAGCCCTTTTTTCAATTCGAGATACATAACTTCTAGAAATGCCTAATTCTTTTGCAATTTCTTTTTGTGTTTGCTCTTTTTCTAAACAAAGGCCGTATCTTTTTTTTATAATTTCTTGTTCTCGCGGATTCAAGTCTTTTAAATAATTATTCAACAATTCTAAATTATGTTTTGTATGTAATGAATCTGCAATATCGATTGAATTATCTTTAATAACATCAATTAAATTAATTTCATTTCCATCCTTATCATAACCAATCGAATCATTTAAACTAACATTATTGCCATTTTTTTTATTTCCTCTAAAATACATTAAAATTTCATTTGCTGTCTTCACCAGTTGGAAAGGTATCATCTTTTATATTTCTTGCACCTATAAAGTTAATTGTAATATCCTCTCCATCCGTTGTTATAGAACTTACTAGGAGCTTTATTAAGTTTCTTTTGGTATTTAGGTCTAGATTATAAAATTCATTAAAATAGGTGTCTAAAACGTTTAATACAAGATCAGATGTATCTTTATCACTAATTTCATCATAGTTAGTATTGGTTAGATCTTTTATTTGCTTTTCAATCTTTATATTTTGTTCTTTTAAAGATTTAATTTCTTTAGAAACATCATCTAGCAGTTCAATATCTATATATTTAATTTTATCTAATAAAGAATTAATATCTTTTTCATTTTTTGAAAGAGATGATCTTAACGTTTTTAATTCTTCATTGTTTTTATATTCTTCTGTAAAAGTATTTTTAGAAATTTCTTTTAATGATTGATAAAATAGTGAAGTAGGATTAGCAAGTTCTTTTATTTTTTCCATTACCAAGTCATCTGCTTCCAATCCATTAATATTTTTACAATCACATTTTTGTTTTCTACTTTTTTCTTTTAACTCACACATATAATCAAATCTTCTTCTTCCGTCTTCACTAATGGTTTTGTTTTTTAATTTTGGACGCATGAAAGATCCACAATGAGAACATCTTAAAATCCCTGAAAGCAAAGCATTACTAGCAGATGGTTTTCTATAACGCATATCACTATTTTTAAGTAGTAGATCTTGAACTTCTACCCAGTCTTTACCTGTAATGTTTCCTTTATGTTTTCCAATAGAGATGATCCAATCTTCCACATCTCTTTTAATAACAATTTTATTTTTTCCTTTGTGTTCAGTTTTATTATATACCATTAAGCCATGACTTCCGTTAAAGTCTTTTTCTTCTGCGTAAATTTCTACATCAAACTTTTTAAAATATTCTAAAGTATCTTTATCAGCAATAGCATAAACAGGATTCGTTAAAATATTTTTTAAAGCCCAACGTGTAAAATATTTACCATTTTTAGTTTTAATATCATTTTGAATTGTATAAGTTTCTAATTTTGTTAACGATTTTAACTCTAACATTTTTTTAAATAGAGTAATCACGATCGGCATTTCTTCATTATCGGTTAATTTAAATAACTTTCTTTTTTTACCATCTATGGTTATTTTTTCTATTTGTTCAGAATCAAAACCAGTGGGAGTGTTCCCACCAAGCCAACGTCCTGTTTTAGCAAGATCTATCATATTATCACGGATTCGTTCTGCAGTAGTATCTCTTTCTAATTGTGCAAAAACAGAACTCATAAACATCATAGCACGTCCACTAGGAGTTATACTTTCTATATTTTCGGTAGCTGATAAGAATACCACTCCGTAATTATCAAGCTCTGTTACTAAATTACTAAAATCTGTTACGTTACGACTAATTCGATCTAGTCTATAAAAAGCTATGACTTTGATTTTATTGTTTCTTATATCTTTTAATAATCTTTGAAAATCAGGTCTATTCATATTATAACCTGTAAATCCCTCATCCTCATAAATAATAATATCATTTTCTAAATCAACATCAGGAAATTGAAAAGCTATTTTTTTCTTACACATTTCAATTTGATTCTTGGTGCTTTCTCCTTTCCCTGTATATTTTGATTTTCTAGAGTAGATTGCTATTTTACGATCATCTTTTTTCTTACTTGTACTTTGCATATTCCAAAATCCTTTCCAACACGTATTAATTTAATATAGTATATCACAAATTTAAAATAATAGATATAGTTAAACAAAATAAAAAAGACTTTGAAAGTCAATTTTATTCTAAGTTTGATATTTTCCATGTATTATTATCTTTTTTGATTGTTGCGTTTAATACTATAAATTTTGTTTCTGTACCCCCAGTACAAAGAAGTCCAGCAATACATTTTGCGTCAATTTCATAATCCATACTTACTTCTATTTTTAACTCATTATCACTTATATAATCCCTTATAGAATATTTTAAAGAATCATCTTTTAAATTTTTAAATGTATAACTCTTATGTGAATCTTGCCAACTCTTTTTAAATTTATTAGTTGGTAATTCAAAATCATTATTTATAAAATACTCACTAATTGCACTTTTATTATTATCAATAAATCCAACCTGTATTATATCTTTAAATATAGGTTTAATAATTTCATCTAACTCCTTTACAAATTCCTCTTTAAAGTTGGAAGTATTAAGGTCTTCATAGATAAATTCATCATAATTTCTATCACTTTCAAATTTCCAATCTTTTAATAATTCATTTGTTGCTAAATATTGATAGTAAACATTTTTAAAAGCATTAAATTTATATGTAGCTTTGTTATCATCTATTCTAGGATCTGATAGCTCTATACCATCTACACTAACTTTTGATGATTTATATGCTGTAATAGTTCTTTCTTCGTATAGATTATCTATATAAACTTTATTTGACTTTTTATCTACTTCTATATTCATAGAATCATTTTCATTAATGGTTAATTTATAATAAATTTTATTATCATCTTCACTTGATTTCATTGGTTTGCATGATGTAATTGTTTTTTTATTTTCTTTCATTTTTTTAACTAGTAATTCTTTAGCTTCCTCTTTTTTATTAGTAAGCAATTTTTCATTAGGAAAATAGGCAATATCAATCATATCTCCGTAATTTTCTTTAATTAATATATCACAATATTGTTCTGCAACTTTATCTGTCTTATTTCCACAACCTGTTAACATGAAAGCCATTAAAATGGCTAAACTTAAATATTTTATTTTCTTCATTTTTTTTAATTCCTTTCTTATTATAAGCTAGATGTATTAATTGTACGATCTGAATTTGTACTAATTAATTGGTATACATTTAAGGTAGCATAGTCTTTATCATAACTATCTACAAATAACATTTCAGTAGTTGACTTATCACAATCATCTTTACACCACATGCTAGACACCTTTATCTTTGTTTTTTCTCCTGATTTTAAGCTTATGGTTTCTTTTCCCCTAATTGCAAATGATCTCCCATTAGAATCTTTTAAGAAGAGTATATAACCAATATTATCGATGGTTTCTTTTGATGTATTTTTTATAGTAAATTCGTATTCCACATCTCCAGCAAGTGTTTTATTATTATTTACTTTATTTTCTTTATGTTTTAATTTAATTCCACTAACAGAAACTTTATCAAAATTTTTCACTTCGTTAAATGTATAATAATTGTATTCTGCTGATGTAGGATGTACTACATTAGCCAAAACGACTTTTTCACTACTGCCACTACTTAATAGAGTAATGCCAGCAATTCCGATAATTGCAATAGCTCCACCAATTACAACTTTTTTTACTCCAATTTTTATAACTTGATCTTTTATTTTTTTTACAATTTCTTTTCCTTTTTCTAATAAATTATCCATATTATTTTACCTCATTTCCTTTTTTTAATCTTTTTGATAAGCACTTTCACATGATATGTCAGTGCATTTCATCACCCTAATTTTAGATTGATCTAAATTAGAAATACCTGTCAATCCTTGTATTTTACCTTTATCATCAACATTAGTGGGATATATATAATATCCACTTTCAATGTCATAGCCAGTTTCAGTCTTTCCTGTACCAGTAATTATATAATAAGATCCATCATCCTGTTTTTTAACACTTTGGTATTTTTGTGTACTCCATTTTGTAGTAAATGTTCCATCTTTACTTATAGTTAAAGAACTATTTGAATAAGTACCAACATAACAAGAAAAATCTCCATTTAATAATTGTTCCTCACATTTATCTTTTATTTTTCCCTCTAATGTTATAATCGGTATTTTCTTTTCATAGGTAGCTTCTGCTTTAGCTATTTCTAATTTCCATATATGAAAGTTAGCATATAATCCAGCACTTACAAAAGTACCTATTTCCATTTTCCCGTCTAGTTCATCTTGATTATTAGATTTTATATAATTTAGTTGTCCATCTGTATATAAACCAACTGGAGCTTTTATACCTGCTTCCATTACTCCCAAAAAACTAATATTAACTTTTGGATCTAAACCAATTTTTGCTTCTGCTTTTCCTAAAATATCGTAAGAACTATCTTTAACACTTAAATCAAAATCTTTATAGAATCCTTTATTGTTATGTCCGAATAGAATATTGATATTACTTTTCATAGTTATAGATGATTTTAAAGCAAGTTCTAACTCTTTTAATAAATCTAATTCAAGATTCACAGTAAGTCCAAAAATAGGAGTAGGAATTATATGTTTTCCAAGTGTATCTTCTTCTTTAGAAGAATCCATTTTTAAATCTTCTAATTTTTCACGAGCAAGTGTTATATTTACTTCTTCATTATCATTAATTTCACTTTCAAATAATTTAAAGTCATCATCAATAGGATTAATATTAAAATCTGTATTTATATCTATATCAAGACTAGCACCTACATCATGTTTAAAGAAAGTTATCTCACTATGAGCTTTTAATCTAATAATAAATTCAACATCTAATTTCATATCATGATTTTCTAAAGTATCCTTAAAAATTGATTTTTCACCATGATTCAAGTTAATACTAACTAAAACTTTAGCACTTCCATCTTTTTGAGATTCTACTTTAACATTAAAAATATCTTCGGCATAAACATTAGGAATAATATTATCTAATATTCCATCTCTTGCTATGGCAACTTTAATATAGTCTTTTAATTCCTCATTGGTTATAAAATCATTTAATTTTAGATTAAACTCTCCATATACATCTAATTCTTTAAATAATTCCTCTAGAGTAGGAGCATTTGTTTTAATAGTATATAGATCATTTTCTTTATTTATATTATTTACCTTAAAAGCTATTACTTGATTTTCATTTTGATAATATAAAATATCATCTTTTTTAAATTCTTTATTAGATGTAATTGTATAATAATTGTCATCAATTTTAACACTTGTAATAATATCTTTATCTACTTTAATAACATTATCATTTAATACTTGCGTATTTGAATTTGGTCTAACGATTGTAAAATACAAAGTCTTAATATCTTTTAATTTTTCATCTGTGAAAGTTGCATTCTCTAAAGTGATTTTATATGTTTTTCCTGCTTCATAATTTTTATTAGAAGCTATTACATAATCATTTTTCTTTTTACTTATTTTTGTTTGAATTTCTTGTTCTTCTTCATCAACAATTTTATATTTTATTTCTTCATCTTGACTAGATACATTAAATTTAATATCAGCATTAGCTTTCATTAAATAATAATCTCCATTTTCATATTGTACTAAATAATCACTAGAATCCGTTATTTTTAATGTTTCTCCAACAATAAATTCATCATTTTTATTATTTACCAAATAGTAGATCAGACCACCAGCAATAAGTAATATTAAAATAATAATAGGAATAACAAATTTTTTATTTTTCATGTTTTTAAGCACATGGTTTCTAACTTGCTTTTTCATTAGTATTTTCTCCTACGTCTTTCTTCATCTATATATTTCTGTACGTCATTCATACTTTTAGCTATTGCTTTAAAACTTTCATTATTTTCTTTTTCTCTTTGTTCTCGTTCTTGACGTTCTCTTTGTTTTTCTCTTGCTTCCTTTTCTAAAATTTTCTTTTTTTCTAATTCTAGCTCATATAATCTTTGACGTTCCAATTCTTGACTACGTTCATCTATATATAAATTTATACAATCTGTTAGATTATCACGTCTATTCGTTTCTAAATATTTAATAAATCTCTCTATTGCGTCTTGATTTTGATAATCATTATGTAATTCTTTTTTTGTGATTTTTTCTCTTTTTTTGCTATTTTGATCAAGATTTTTTTCTAATTCTTCAATTAAAGTTGTAAGTTCATCTTTTCTTTGTTCATATATTTTTTTATTTTCAGCAATCACATTATCTTTAGTAGCCATATATCTAATATAGTCTATAAGATACCAAATAAGACATATAGGCAAACATACTATTAATGATAAAAACATTCCAAATAAACAAGCTATTACAGAATTCAAATAATAATTAATAGGTAAAATTTTAAATATATTTAATAAGATTAAAATTCCAACTAGAGATAATATTGTTTTTAATATGCTATCAATTTTCTTATAGATGAAAATAGCTATAATGGATACTAATATAGATATTGGTACGTATAAGGTCATTGGTACGTTATAACCTAAAGGATGGAATAACTTTAATACTAGAATTAAAGTAAGTATAGATATTAATATATAAACAATTTTTAAGATAAGATTATTACCTATGAATTCAAAAATTCTATTAAATCTATGTACTTTTGGCTTTAGTAAAGCTAATTCTTTTGATAAATTAGATTTTTGATCTTGCCAGTTATCTCTTTCAATCACTAATTCCTTTAATGATTTTAAATTTTTTATTAGTTTTTCTTTGGTATTCCCCATAAATAAAAGCCACACTCCCTAACAATAAATATTTTCTATTTAAGTATAGCATATTTTTGTTAAAAAAGACACCTATTATAGAACTTTTGCCTATAATATACATATTAAAAACATCTACTATAAATGAGAAAATATATATAGGTGGTGATAATATGAATTTTAGCCCTGAAGATGACAGATATATTTACGAATTAGTCAGTAAGAATATAAAGTATTTTAGACTTCATAATAATAGTAAATATAGCTCGTATGGGAAAATGACACAAGAACAGCTTGCAGAAAAATGTGATTTAAGTCATAGTCTAATTAGTAACATAGAGTCTTCTAAAGTTCAACAATCTTTTAGTATCGCCGTACTATATAGAATCTCTCGTGTTTTAGAAATAGACATTAAAGAGTTTTTTGTTGATCGTAAACTTTAATATTTATTAATGTTTATATAGAGTATGATTTTAAATTTTGTCGAAACTACAAAAAAAGATATGGATTCAATAATTAGATTCCATATCTTTTTAAATATACCAAAACTTTCTTAATATATACCTTTTTTATAAATTTATTTACCATTATAGGTTATGTTATCATTTATTTGTCAACGAAATACTAGTTAATTGTTGAAAAATAAAAATTGAAAGGACATGGTATTATGAGTAGAATGATTTCTAAAGAACAACAAATAGAAGAAGCAAAAGAAAGATTAAAGAGACTATCTAAAAAATTCAATTTAAACCCTGTTATCTTAAATGTTTTTGAGCAAGGAAAAATAAAGGTATTTAGAAATAATGAATTGATTGATCTTGATTCAATGCCTGAATACAAAAAAATGGTTGCTGATTTTGAAGAAGAGTATAATCACGTTGTCTTTTATTGTATAGAAGAAAAATATAGTTTTGGTAGATGCTTATCTTTGTTATGTGTAGGAAATATAAAAATATATTGGAAAACAGAGAGATTGTTCCATTATGGATATGATTTTAAATATGAAGATATATATATGATTTCTACATATACATATAATTTAGATGATCCTGATTGCTCTGAATTTGGAGATATTCGTATTGCTAGTAAAAATGGTTGTTTGATTAGAATATAGTAAAAAATCATAGATTTCAAAAGTCTATGATTTTTTTTGATCAATTATTAATCTATTTTGGTGCAATTATATTTTGCTTGTTTAGGAGATGGAGATAGAAATAATTTAGCATATTTTTCTTTTAATTGTTCAAGTTCAAAACTAAATGCTTCTTGTGATATTTCTCCATTTTCTTTTTTTCGTTCTAATAATTTTTTATGATGAAAGTATTCTAGTAAATATTCATTTATAGAAAAATTTAATACTAGTAATGGATCTTCTTCATTATCTGCTAGTGGGAATTCAATATTAGAAATTTGTTCAAATGCTAATTCAGACATTATTTCATTTTCATTCATATAATCACTTATTCCAAATAAATAATCCAAACTAACTTCATGTTTTTTAGCTATTTTCAAAGCTTTATCTAATGTTAACCCACAACTACCTTTTTCAATAGCTCTTAATGTTTCATCACTAAAACCATCAATTTCATCTAAAAATTCACCAACACTTAACCCTAATTTTTTTCGTAAATCTCTCACTCGGTTTTTAGAAATATTCTTTACTTCATGATTTTGGCTATCGACATTTACCTTTTTATCCTCATCATCACTAAATATTTCTTGTATGCTTTCTGTCCTTTTAACCTCTAACATATAATTACCTCTCATTTAAATATAAATAACAAAACTTTTTCAATAAGTACCTATTTTTACAAATATATTTACCATATAACTTTATTGTAAAATATAGTTATACCTTATAGCATTTATTGTATCAAATGTAGCAATATTTAAAAATTTTTGTAAAGGAGTGATCATTATAGCTAAACAAGTTAAAAAAGATAGTCAAGCAAGAAGCTATCAAATTACACAGAATAATCCTAGCAAATATAATATTACTAGAGAAAGTTTTAAGGAAACTATATTAAAATTTAAACCTATTTATTATTGTATTTCGGAAGAAATAGGAATTAAAGAAAAAACTCCACATTACCATGCTTATTTTAAGTGTTCTAGTCCAGTAAGATTCTCGACTTGTAAAAAAAGATTTAAATATGCCCATATAGAACAAGCTCTTGGAAGTGCAACTGATAATCGTAATTATCTTATGAAAACAGATAAATACATAGATAAAAATGAAACTTTAATTGATTTTGAAGAAGCTGGAGAGATCCCACAAACTACAAAAGAAAAAAGGTTATCGGAAAAAGCAGAAGTGCTTCAAAAAATAAAGGATAGGAAAACCAATTTAGAAATTATAGAAGAAAATGAAAATTTATTATTTCATTTAAAAGATATAGAGAATATTAGACAAGAATATCTAAAAGAAAAATATTCAACTGAATTTAGGGATGTTTGCTGTACCTTTATATACGGAGCTACAGAAACCTATAAGACAACTTATGTATATTCCAAATATAATGCAAAAGATATTTTTAGGATCTATAATTATCAAAATTTAAATTCATTATGGGATGGTTATACGGGACAATCTGTAATCCTATTTGATGAATATAAAGGTCAAATACCTATTGAATTAATGCTGATATTAACGGATCGATTTCCAGTGCTAAATTTAAACGCAAGGTACAATAATAAAATAGCCATGTACAGTCAAATTTATTATTGCACGAACGAATGTTTTGATAATATTTATGCTTATGAGAAAGTCATGCACCCTGCAACATATAAAGCATGGGAAAGAAGAATCCATAATATATACGAATTTAGGAAAAATTCTGATGGATCTCCTAATGTTATAGTCCATAAAGAAACGAAAAAGGAGGGTTTTTCTAATGAACGAACCAAAGAAAATAAAGAAGAAAAAGATCAGACTATCTGATATATATAGAAAAATAGAAACAAAATATTTACAGGTATATCACAATTGGAGACTCTATATTGTAAAGGTTATTATATTGTTCTTAACAATATTTCTTTTACTAATATTTAATTTAAATTTGAATAACATACCTTATTTTAATAAAATCAATTTAAACTTTCCATTAATAGATAATCTAATAAAAAAGAAAATAAACTTATTTTATGTTGTTATTTATATACTATCAACGATTCCGATTATTGTGATATGTAAATCATTTTTTAAATCAATAAAATATGAAAATAAAGATGAACAATTAGCAAAAGCATTAATGCCTAATGCTAGTGAAGAAAAAAGAGAAGAATTATCTTCTAAAACAATTGTAATGTATCCTAATCCTTATAATAAAGATAATGAATATTGGATGCTTTATAAAAATTGTGTTCCTTATAATGTTATTTTTGATAAAAAGGAACTAATACAAAATTTTTTAGATGGTCAATATGTAAAAGGAACTAAAAATTATGGTTCTAACAAAGCATTAATTAATTTGAGCAAAACAGATCCATCCGATCCTAAACCAATTAATTGGGATGATAAATTTCTTATTTCTTATAAAGGTGGTAGTCCAAAATTTAATCTTGGAATTACCAATTTTGATGAACCATACTATTGGGACACGAAAAAATTAATACACGAAAAACTTGGTGGAACCACAGGTGCTGGGAAAACAATAGTTCAAAAATCAATTTGCTACCAAGCACTTATGCAAAATTGTGAGCTTTTTATATATGATGGGAAACAGATCGATTATACAGGAATATGGAAAAGATTAAAAAATTGCACGATTGTTAATAGTATGAAAGGATTTCAAAATATGGTTAAAATGGTATATGAAATTCATTTGATGAGAAATAAAGAGTTTAAATTTCCATTTTATAATATAGATAATTTTAATAGATTTAAAAAACCAATTCAACCAAGAAAGCATATTTTTCTTGTTATAGAAGAAGCTGCTGATATATTTGATATTGATGTTAAAACCTTATCAAAAGAGGAAAAAAGTGAGTATTTAAATTGTATAGAAATTTTAAAAGAAATAGCTCGTAAAGGACGTGCAACAGGATGTCATCTGTGCGTAAATAGTCAACGTCTTTCAGCTGATATTATACCACCTCAAATAAATTCATGCCTCAAATTCAAATTTTGTGGCTTTGCTGATAATATTTTATCTAATATTATGGTAGAAAATACCGACGCACACGATTTATTAAAAGATGGTGTTGCTGGTATGTTTGTAGATGGAAACCATAATGTCATACAAACCTATTATATAGATAGTGAAATAGAACAAGCTATTTTAAAACCATTTGAAATTACAAGAAAAACAATGTCTGATATTCATGCAAGATATGATATTGGAGAAGAAGAACTTGAAATTGACGGAGATAAATTTGTAAAAGATTATGTAGAAGATAAAGAAGCAATAGATCCTAATTATTTTAAAGTTAGGAAAGATAATTAGAATTTACCTTAATAAAATTCATATATTTTATTGAGGGGGTGTTTGCTTGAAAGTCTACGTCAATTTACCACAAACACCTGAGGAAAGGAAAGAATTAGCAAATGGCGTAGCCAGATTCCATGCTACACTTATGCTAGAAAAAATTAAAAAATTAAATATCAATGATTCTTCTAAAGAAAAAGTTTTAAATTTAGTTTTAGATCATTTTAAAGAAGAATCAAAAAAAGAATGTATAAGTGATTAGCTCATACATTTTTTTAGTTTATTATATTTTTCACGTGAAATATGACAATTCCCATTTTCCCATCTACGAACAGAAGTATCTGAAACTTGGAGCATATCTGCAAATCTTACTAAAGACAGATTCATCTGTTTCCTTATGGATTTAATTTTTTCACAAGGATCATTTAAAAGAAAATTTATATAATCATCATTAATTATCAGTTTATCTTCGATTTCAAGTTCTTTGATAACAGATTCTAATAATTTTATATCTACTAGCTTCATATCTCTATTTTCTATATGAAATAATGCTCCTCGTGTAACTCCTAGCTTCTTGCATAAATCTTCTTGTTTTATATCTTGTAATACACGATAATACTTTATTTGTTCTCCAATCGTGCTAAACTCATTAATTGGCTTTAGTTTTCTTCTAGTGTTTTAATGGTTATTTCTGTTTGGATGGTATCTCTTAATCTGTAAAAAAGATCACTAATTCCTACACAACTTTCCAATAGGTGTATATTGCATTTTCAATACATCTTGCTACATAAGTTGTAATTCTTGTGGCTTTTTCTTTATTATAAGAGTCGATTCCTTTAATGAGACCAATGGTACCAATACTAATTAAATCATCGGTATCTGTATCTTTTGTTTCAAATTTTTTAACGATGTGTGCTACTAATCTTAAATTATGTTCAATCAATTTATTTCGTGCTGTTTGGTTTCCTGCTAACATTTCATTAATACATTTTTCCTCTTCTTCTAAACTAAGTGGATCTGGAAAAACTTGATTTGAATAAGATCCCGTAAAGAAAAAAAGACTTTTGATTAATTGAATTAAAAACATATTACACTCCCTATTAAAAGTTATGTAATAGTATTTAAAAAATTCATTGAATTTCTTTTCTTAATTTTCTAGATGGAATGACGATTCGTTTTTCACCGAAATAATAGGTGGCATTTTCTAAATGATTTTCATCAAAATAAGAGTCCCCTGAAAAAATGCTTGGTGATATGCCATTGTTCTTTTCTGTAGAACAAAGAAACAATTCAGTAAATTCATCTGTTTTTCCAATGAATACGCCTGAATTTTCGCTTTTTGGAATATTAGTTTTTTTTACACTGCAATTTTGAAATCTTGTATAGCCTGGAACAGTAATATATTTGGTATTGGGTACTCTTTTTTCTCCTAATATAGCTCCTATATTTTCTTTTTCAGAATTTGGAAAAGTTAGATTGGAAATATGGATGTTTTCACATAAAAAATTGGCATAACTTGAGATCGACGAAATTAATCCAATGGAAGTATCGTCATTATTTTCTAATTCTACCTGATCTATATTATATCCGTTTCCAAATAAGAAAAGGGTTCCATAAAAACCATCCAAACAAACGGGGTTTATTTTGGTTCGTACAATATTTTTTGTTAAGAAGGCAACAACCTTATGTTTGGGATATTTTGAAATAAGATTTAAGTCGTGAAAATGGTGAATGGGTAGTATCTGGTCTACTTCAACCAAGGAAGCATTTTTAAAAACAACTCCTTGACGAATCCATGAAGATATCACTTTTCTTTTTCCATAAATTTTATGATAATTTCCATCTATAATAGCACCTTGGTAAAATGGAGAACATTTTCTTATTAAAATAAAATCATTTTTTAATTTTAATTTTGTTTTAGGTAGTAATACTTTTGGCAATTGATCAAAATCTTGATCCTTAGATAGAAAAAAAGTATCATCTTGAACTTGATAAGAAATTTCATAATTATTTTGAAAAATGGAAATAGAGCTAGCATTTATATTCGAAAAAAGAAAATTATTTCCAGTGGTACTTTTTGCAACTACTTGAAATTTATAAAATCGTTTTGGATTCACAAACACTACATATATCATGCCTTGAAATTTATTTAAATCAATTGCTGAAATCGTAATATTAGAAACAATGTCATAAATTTTAATCATAACTTTCTCTTTTTTTTCAATTGTTTTTAATTTATCAAAATCTTGCGCTGTTTTTATTTCAATTATTCTCATTTTAATCCCTCTTTATAACACTATATCAAAGAAAAAGCAAAAAAAGGAAAAAAAATAACATTACACTATTTTTTTGATAAATTTTTCTTAATTAAAATACCAAGAATAGAAAAAGAACTGAAAGCTAATAAAAAATAAAGAGAAAGATTTACTGTTGATGTTTGAACATTATTTGGTGTATCATTAAATGCAATAAGAAAAGGAGAAAGTTCAGTAACAGAAATATCAATTTTTCCATTTTCTACTTTTTTTATAAATTCTTCTTCCATACCGTCTTTTTTTCTATGTAAGACATAAGCATTCATTCCATTGTATTGTTCTTGAAAACTAAATGTGATTGTCATGCCATTTTCTATATTTCCGCTTTCAAGTTGAATTTCGTAGCCTCCAAAAAGATGAAAATATCCTTTTAATTTTGCTTTTTCAAACATACTTTGATAGATAGGACTATTTTTTTCTAATTGTGAAGCATTTAATTTTACATTTAAATGATTAGAAATAGAAATATGATCCATTACTTTCGTCATATTTTCTTTCTTTAGTATAACTCTGGCAAAACATTCTTCTTCTGTATTACATAATTCTCCACCAAGTAAAATTTTATAAAAAGTCCCATTGTTTTGGATTTTTTTATCAAATGCCGAAAAGGAATTGTCAGATAATTTTATAACATTTAATATGGAGTATTGATCCCAAATTTCTTTTATTTTTGGCAAAGCATATTGGATATAAGCTTCGTCTGTATCTATCAAGTAATCTGATATGATGATAGTATGAAATGTAAAATCATAACCTTCCACAATATCATAGATTACTCCATTTTTAGCAATTGCGACCATTATTCCTTGAGCCGTATAATCGCCATCTCCTCCACCAGAAAAGCTAGAGAAATATAATGTTAAAGAATTGTCATTGAGATTTTGTTTTACGAATTCTTTGTATTGGTTGATAGACTATTCATAATCTAAATTAAAATCTGAACTAATTTTAATAAAATCAAAATTTTGAATTGCTTTTTTTACATATTCTTCTTCGTTTTTATCAAATAGATTCTGATTGGCATAAACAATTGAAATCTCTTTTCGAAATTGAACTGTTTTTTCGATATCCTTTTCTTGACAATCTTCTTCACTAATGCAATGATAAAAATCTGGTGCTTTTCTTTCATATACTGTAACTACAAACGTATGTAAATATTTAATATTAATCTCATAATACATTTTGATACCATTTACGATAAAATTTTCTTGCTCATAAATATAATTGTTATTTGTTATCGTTTCTTTAACAAATTCAACATGTGTTCTTAAAGTATTATCAATGATTTCATTACTTTTCTCATAGAGAATACTATCATAAGGAATATCTTCTTGTTGAAAAAGATCCGTATCTTTTAGATTTAAATTAATCTGTGTGGGAAGAAGTTGTTTTATTTCTTCAATAGAAACAATCGATTTTTGAACAATTACTACTTGTGGCTCTTTTTTTAATTCATTTGTTATAGCGCTTACATGTTTTAAACTAAAAAAGATAAAGGATTATCGTTATGTTATAAAAGTAAAAAGAAGATTTAATAATCTTCTTCTATTCCATCTATATTTTCAAGTTCTAATTCAATTGATTGGCGTATTTTTCGTTTAAAATTAATAATTCTTCGTTGCAAGCTTTCAGCTTCTTCTTCTAATTTTGTTGCTCGCATTAATGCTTCATTTACTATTCTTGAAGCATTTCTTTTGGCATCGTCGATAATTCCTTTTGATTCTTCTCTAGCCATTTTCTTAATTTGACTAGAGGCATCTTCTGCCACCATTAACGCATGATTTAATGTATGTTCCATATTTTGATAATTAATTAATTTTTGTTTTAAAATTTCAATCTCATGGTCTCGTTTTTTCAAGGTATTCAGCATGCTTTCATATTCTTTTGTAACATCTTTTACAAATTCATTTACTTCACCTTTATTATAACCATTGATACTTGTTCCAAATTTTTTCATGCTTCACCTCACAAACAATTCGTGAATTTTTACCACTCGATTTCGTCATCAACCTCTTTTGGTTTTTCCACTTCATCGCTGATTTTTCCTTGAATATTTACATTTTTTGGAGTACACAAATAAATTCCTACCCCTATTTTTTGCATTTTTCCACCAATGGAATATATACATCCAGATAAAAAGTCAATAATTCTTTTTGCTTGATCACTGGTTACTCTTTTTAAATTAACTACTACACTATTTCTATTTTTTAAATGATCCGCAATTTGTTGTGATTCCGAATAAGCTCTTGGCTCTAATAATATCATTTTATTTCCAGTCTTATCGGCTTCTTGTAAGGCTTCTTCTTCACTAACAGAATAATATTCATCTTCTGTTCCCATTAAAGTATCTTCTTCATCATCTGCAAAAATTTTTTTTAGTTTACTTAAACCCATGTCACTAGCCTCCTATAATCTAATACTCATTTTAACAGATAATGCTTTCTTTTTCAATTATTAAATGATGAAAAAAATGAAAAAAAGTGATAGAAAATTCAAATCACTTTTCTTGAAATGTTAAAATTGGATATTGATCGATTAAAATTCCATAAAATTCACGATATATACTTTTTACATCAAGCGTAGTTTTCTTTTGTTCATCGTAATCAATTTTATTTAAAAATTTTTCAACTGCTTCTACATTTGGACCTTCTATTTCAACATATGTAGGAATCAAGGGCCAAGTATCAATTGCAATTTCAACATCCTCGTACAGATAACAAATTCTTTTATTTTCTTGAACAGCATTTGCATGAAATCCCAATTCTTCTAGTATTTTGGCTGTTTTTTCATAATCCGATACTTCAATTTCTAATTCCTGAACACCATTTATTTTTGTGTTATCAATAATTTCTTTTATTGTTAAAGTAGTTTTTTCACCATTGGTTCGTAATCGAATCCACTTTTTTGGATTAATTGGATGAAAATCATAAACTTGTCGTTTTTGTTCCCAATTGCCTACTTTCGTTGCTCCCATTTTTTCGTATCAATTTCTAAAATTTTCACTTCATTTTCTATCATATTCGTTTTACTCCTTTCACGAAATCTTTTTGTTCTAAATTCGAAATAAAACCATCCAATTCTTCTTTATTTTTTACTTTTATATTCATTTCATAAATAAGATTTGTATTATCTTCTTTCGTTTTCACAGAATCAATATAAATATTTTTGGTAGTAGCACATGCAATAATATCAAGTAAATAATTTTTGCCAGGTAATACAAAGATTCGAAGTGTTGTATAATAATTTCCTTCTTTTTCTGCATTCCAACAAACATCAATAATTCGTTCTGTTTTTTCTTTGATATTGGGACAATTTTCTAAATGAACACTTACCCCTTCTCCTTTGGTAACATATCCTTTAATGGCATCCCCACGAACTGGATGACAACATTTGGCAAGCGTTACTAAAATATTGCCATCTCCTGCCACAATAATTTCGCTTTTTTGGGGTTTTAATTGGATATTGCTAGAACGACTTACTTTTTCAATTAAAGCATCTTGAACATTTTTCTTATCTTCCATGGTTAAGTTAATGATATAAATTGGAGTATAACGAAGTGTTCCTATTGCAAAATAAATTTCATTTAAATCATCTAATTTTAAATCTTTACAAACTTTTTTGATATTTTCATTATTTAAAACGTTTTCAAAAGAAAGTTTCTTTTTTCGAAGTGTACTTTCTAATATTTCTTTCCCTTTTTTAATGTAATTTTCTCTATCTTGCTTATTAAAATAAGATTTAATTTTATTCTTTGCTTGACTTGTTTTTACAAATTGCAACCATTCTTTGGATGGTGTACTTGTTTCTTTGGTATTAATTTTTACAATATCATGATCGGATAATTCATAATTTAGAGGAACAATTGCATCATTTACGATAGCTCCTACTACTTTATCACCAACGGCTGTATGGATGCGATAAGCAAAATCAACTGGTGTGGAACCTTTTGGAAGTTCTACTACATCCCCTTTCGGAGTAAAAACATAGATAAAATCGCTTAAAAAATCATTGGTAATTGTCGTCGCAAACTCTGTGTCATTTTTCTCTTCATTTGCTTCGATAAGACTACGAAAAACTTCTAATTTTTGCTCCATCATATTTTGGACTTTTTTCGTTCCTTTTTCTTTATAAGACCAATGAGAAGCAATTCCTTTTTCGGCAATTTCATCCATTTCCCAAGTTCGTATTTGAATTTCAAAACAATTTCCATCTACCCCAAAAACTCCAGTATGCAAACTTTGATACATATTTTCTTTTGGCATGGCAATATAATCTTTGAATCTTCCTGGCATAGGTCGATATTTGGCATGAATAAGTCCAATGGCCGTATAACAATCACTTACTTTATCGACTATAATTCGTAAGGCTAAAATATCATAAATGTTGTTCCATTTTTTTCCATTGTTTAATTTGTTATATATACTATGAACACTTTTTACTCGACTTTTAATATAAAAATGAATTCCATTTTCCATTAAAATATTACTAATGGAATCTTGCATTTCTTCTAAAACATCTTTTAATTCTTCTTCCGATGAACTTAATCTAGTCAAAATATCTTGATAAACATCTGGCTTTAAACAATAAAGAGACAAATTTTCCAATTCACTTTTGATCGAATTGATTCCTAATCGACTAGCAATGGGTACTAACACACTCATTGTTTCATTTGCTTTTTGCTTTTGTTCTTGTAAATTTAAAAACGAAGCATTTCGAAGAGTATGTAACCGATCCGCTAATTTGATAAAAATTACTCGTACATCTTTGGCAAGGCCCACCAATACTTTTCTTAAATAAATGGCTGAAGATTCAGAATCATCGGGTAATTCTAGATGATTGATTTTACTAATGGAATCCACAATATCCGCAATCTCATTCCCAAAATATTCTTCTAATTCTTCTTTTGGAGTTTCCGTTTTATTTAAAACTTCATGAAGCAAAGCTGCGCAAATTGTTGTAGAATCTACATGAAGATCCGTCAAAATAAAGGCAACGGATAAAGGGTGCAGAAAAAATTCTTTTTGAAATCTCATTTCTCCTTGATGCTTTTCTACGATATATTGATAAGCTTTCTTTATTTTAATGATTTCATCCATTTGCATAATGGGTTCTAACACTGAAATTAATTTTTCAATCGTTATTTTTTCTTCCATATTACATCCTACTTTTCTTTATAAAATATTTTACTTTTGATATCTTTTTCTAATAAATTGCAAAAATTTATTGCATCTTTTATGTCACCTACCACGGTTAAATAATGGGTTGGAATGGCAAGTTTTGGATGAATTAAATTGGCAAGCTTTGAGGCTTCTTGATAATCCATGGTATAGGTTCCACCAACTGGTAAAAACAAGACATCAGCTTTTATGTTTTGATTTTCTTCAATGATATCTGTATCTCCAGCGATGTAATAAATGATTTCATCCATATTAAGTAAAAATCCCATCCAATTGTTTTGTTTTAAATGATGCTCTTTTAATCGATTGTAAGCTGGTATCGTTTGAAAACTCATCTTTTCAAAATAATAGGTTTCTCCGGGTTTTACCACTTTAATTTGTTCTTCTTTTACGCCAATATCTAGCAGTTCTTCAAAGATTTCTTTTGGAACAAAAAAGGAAGTTTCTTCTTTTCTAACCTTTAATAAATCAATCAAAGAAAAATGATCCCAATGGGGATGAGTTATAAAAACATAATCGGCATCATGAAAATTTTCTGGAATATGAAAAGGATCAAAATAAATGGTGTAAGATCCATTAATTAATATGGAATTTTGAGCAAAAACATTAATTTTCGGATTCATATTTCGAACCTCTTTCTTTTCTCACATATTCGTCTATTTCAAAATTATCGGTATTTAAAATGTCATCTACTAAATCGGCTAATGTCAAATCATTGCCTTTTTTCCATTTTGTATGATAAAAAAAATTCCAAATATCTTTTTTTGTAATATAAATCATATGATTTTGATGCATTTCTAACTCTTTACTTTTTAAAGCTGGTATTAAACGTTCATAAAGACAATCCAATGATGCAATTATTTCTTCCATATATTCACCTGAAATCTAAAAATTATATATTACGCATACATTTATTATATATCAAAGTATTTTTTTAGAAAAGGAGTAATCATGAGGAAAAACAAATTTATTACATCTACTTTAATTTTAATGCTAGGAGGATTTATTACTAGAATATTAGGTTTTTTCATTAAAATTATGTATACAAGGATCATTGGAGAAAATGGAGTTAGTTTATATTCCATTGTCATGCCAACTTATTCTCTTTTAATTACGATAGCATCTCTAAGTCTTCCAATCGCAATTAGTAAAATGATTGCAGAACAAAAATTTAAAAGTTCTAAAATTTTATTTTCAGCTACTTTTATTATTTTATTTTTAAATATTTTACTGGTTACTTTTATGTTTTTATCAAGTAAAATGATTGCAACCAATTTATTAAAAAATCCCGATTGCTATTATTTATTAATCGCCATGACTTTAACTCTTCCATTTATTAGTATTTCTTCCATCTTAAGAGGTTATTTTTTCGGAAAACAGAAAATGGTTCCCAATACAATTTCAAATATTATTGAACAAATTGTCAAAATTATTTTAATTCTTTTAATCCTTCCAATTCTAATGAAAAAATCTATTTTCTTGGCAGTCATGGGACTAATTTTATTTAATATTGTTACTGAAATTGTCAGTATTATTACTTTTATTTGTTTTGCTCCTAAAAAATTTACGATCAAAAAAGAGGATATTAAACCAAATAAAAAAACAATAAAAGAAGTATTTTCTATTTCGCTTCCTACGGTTTCTTCTCGATTTATAGGCAATATTGGATTCTTTTTTGAGCCAATTATTTTAACTAATTTGTTATTATTTTGTGGTTATTCCAATGAATATATTTTAAGAGAATATGGTGCTTATAATGCTTATAGTATTGCGCTTTTAACAATGCCAAGTTTTTTTGTTGGAGCGGTTTGTTCTGCTTTAATACCCGAAATTAGTAAGTACTTAGGAATGCGAAATAAAACTATGATTAAACGTAGATTTTGGCAAGCACTTGGTTTTTCTTTATTAGTTGGCCTTTTCTTTTCCATTCTTATTTATTTTTATAGAGAACCACTTTTAGAAATCGTTTATAATACAAATTTAGGATTAGATTATATTCGTATATTAGCTCCTTTTTTTGTTTTATTCTATTTGGAAGCACCACTTATGAGTATGTTACAAGCTCTTGGTCATGCCAAAGAAACTATGAAAATTACTTTAATTGGAGAAATTATCAAATTGAGTTCTTTAACACTTCTTTGTTTTTGTCATATTGGCATGTATAGTTTGATTTATGCAGAAATCATTAATATTGTAGTTGTGGTAGGTTTCAATATTAAAAAAATTAGGAAATTTCTATTTTCTTCCTAATTTTTTTATGCATTTTCTAATTCTACACTTACAATTTTAGAGACACCTTGTTCTTGCATGGTAATTCCATATAGTGTATCTGCATATTCCATCGTTCTTTTTTTATGAGTAATTAATATAAATTCACTTTTCTCTTTTTTACTTTGTAAATATGCTCCAAAGGTATCGACATTTGCTTCATCTAAAGCAGCTTCTACTTCATCTAATATACAGAACGGAACAGGTTTTACGTTTAATATTGCAAACAGTAGAGAAATTGCTGTTAAAGTTTTTTCTCCTCCGCTTAAAAGCGCTATATTATTCAATTTTTTTCCAGGTGGCTCTGCTATAATATCTATTCCTGTTTCTAATAAATCATCTGGATTTGTCAATTTTAAGATACCATTTCCACCTTTAAATAGTTTTTTAAATACGCTACTAAATTCTCCACTTACTTTTTGAAAAGTTTCTTGGAATTTTTCTTTCATGATTTCATCCATTTCGGTAATTACTTTTTTTAAGTTATCACTACTTGCTTCCAAATCTTCTTTTTGACTTTTTAAAAATTGATATCTTTCATTTAATCGCTCGTATTCATCTATACTTCCTAAATTTACTTGTCCCAAAGCTTGCATTTCTTTTTTTAATCTTGCTACGGTTTCTTTTGCAAGCGAGTATTCCATTTCCAAAGGATAATCAATCAAAGCTTTTTCAAATGTAATGTTATAATTTTCACTTAAATTATTCAGTAAATTATCTAAAACTATATCCAATTTTCCTAATTTGATTTCTTTTTCTTTTAAGTTTTGTTCGGCTTTATTTTGAATACTAAATTTATCTTTGTTTTCTTTTTCAATCATTTCTATTTTAGAAATAATATCTTCTTTTGTTCCTTTTAAAATAGATAATTCTTTTTTTAAGATGTCAGCTTCTTTTTCGTAATTTTTTAACTCTTCTATAATCGTTAATAATTGTTTTTCTAAGGTATTTTCTAAAATTCCGGTAGTTCCTTCTAATTCTTTTGCTTTTTCATTTTTTCGCTTTTCTATTCGTTCTAAATTTTGTCGTTTTTGGCTTATTTCTTCTTCCAAATAGATGATTTTTTTATCGAAATCATTTCGCGAATTTTCTAAATTTTCTATTTTGTTTTCGTAATTTTCTTCTTCTCTTTTCTTTTCTTCTAATTCTTTTTGAATCGTTTGATATTGATTTTTTTTCTTTTCTAGTTCTAATTTATCATTTAAAATACTATTATTTTTTTTATTGATACCACCTGTCATGGAACCACCACTATGAAGAATTTCTCCATCTAGCGTTACAATCCGGTATTTATAAGATATTTTTTTTCCTAAATTATTCATGGTATCCATATTATCTACAACTAAAATAGTTCCTAATTGGTTTTCAATGATATTTTGATATTTTAAATCATAAGTAACTAAATCAGAAGCAATTCCCATAAAGCCTTTTATGGTTTTTAAATTGGTAATGATATTTGTTTCTATCATTCTTCCTTTGATGATATTTCGAGGAAAAAAAGTTGCTCTTCCTAAATGATTATCTTTTAAATATTGAATTGCTTTTTTTGCACAAGTTTCATTTTCTGTCACAATAAAATTATTACTAGAAGAAAGTGCTGTATCAATAGCAATCGCATATTCTTTTTCTGTTTCAATCAATTTTCCAATCGTACCATGGATTCCTTCTAATCTTGGATTATTTAAGATATTTTTTACGGCGATTGGCATTTTTGCATCTTGATTAATATTGTTTTCTAAAATTTCAATTTGATTTTTATAATTCCATTCTTCTTTTACTAATTCTCTTTTTTTATTGCTACAATTGATAAGTTTTACTCGAGTGATGGATATAGTTTCTTCTATACTCATTTGTTCTTTTTTTAAATTTTCATCCATTTTTTCAAGATTTTTTAGTTCTAAATTACACAATTCTTTTTCTTTATCCAAATTTAAAACTTCTTCTTTTAGATTTAATAATCCTTCGTTTACTTTTTCTTTATCAATGGTATATTTTTGTCTTTCAAGTGTAATATCTTTTTCACTGTTCTTTTTTGCTGTTTCTTCTGTAATTTTTAAAATACAAGCATTTTTTTTCGCAATTTCTTCTTCTAATTTTAAATTTTCTAGCCGAAACTTTTCTAAATTACTTGTTTGTATCGACGAATTACTTTTTAATTCTAGAACTTCTTTTTCTAACGATTCTACTTCTTTTTTTAAGATTTGATATTCTTCATTTTTGTTTTTAATATCGGTTGCTAAAAAAGAAATTTCTAATTCTTCTAATTCATTTTTTAATTCTAAATATCTTTTTGCAATTTCACTTTGTTTTTTTAAAGGTAGTACTGTAGTTTCTAATTCTTGAATCACTAATCCTACTTTTTCTAAATTATCTTTTGTTTTTTCTAATTTTCTTAGAGATTCATTTTTTCTTTTCTTATATTTTAAAACTCCAGCAGCTTCTTCAAAAATAACACGACGTTCTTCTGGTTTGCTATTTACGACGGTTTCAATACTTCCTTGACTTATGATATTAAATGAATCAATTCCGGCACCACTATCTAAAAAAAGATCTGTAATATCTTTTAATCTTACTTTTGTATTGTTTAAATAATATTCATTTTCTCCACTTTGGTAAACAACTCGTTTGATTTCAATTTCGGTATAGTCACTTTTTAAGTAATGATCGCTATTGTCAAACGTTAAAATTACTTCTGCTCTTTTTTGTGGTTCTCTGGTTTTGCTACCTGCAAAAATACAATCTGTCATGGCACCAGTTCCACGTAATGATTTTACGGATTGCTCACCCAAAACCCATCGAACAGCATCGACTATATTACTTTTTCCAGAACCATTTGGACCTACAATTGCAGTAATATTGCTTTTGATTTCTATATTGGTTTTATCTGCAAAAGATTTAAATCCATGGGCTTTAATACTTGTTAATTTCATACAACTCTCCCTGCGCTTTTTGTAATAGCATCATATGCAGCATTTTGTTCGGCTTCTTTTTTACTTTTTCCTACTCCAACACCATACACCATATCATCAATGCGAACTTCCATTTCAAATTTTTTATCATGTGCTGGGCCGGTTTCACGAATTAATTTATATTCTAATGATTTTTTATCGGTTTGAACCATTTCTTGTAAAATCGATTTATAATCAGATAAGAATTTGGTATCTTGTTTAATATATGGAATGATAATATCGTCAATATATTTTTTAGCCGTTTCAAATCCTTGGTCTAAATAAATGGCTCCTAAAACCGCTTCAAATACATCTGCAATGATGGTATCGTTTATGTTTTTCATTTGGCCATGTCCCACTCGAATATATTCTACTAATCCAATTTCTTTGGCATAGGTAGCTAAAGCTTTTTCACAGACAAAAGAAGCTCTTATTTTGCTCATGTCACCTTCTTGATAAGAGGTTTCTTTATAAAAGTAGTCGCTGGTAATTAACTCTAACACTGCATCTCCTAAAAATTCCAAGCGTTCATAGTTTTCACAATGATTTTCGTTGGAATAAGAACTGTGAGTAAAAGCAATCTCTAAAAGATTTTTATTTTTAATGTAAATATTTTTTTTTACTAGAAAATCCATGATGAAACCTCTTT
>CAOKKL010000003.1 GCA_948469065.1 uncultured Mycoplasmatota bacterium
AAGATTAAATGTCTATTTACTACTTGATTTTGTCATTTACTTTTTCATTTAAATTCTTTTTTAAAAATTCTTCTAAATTGTTGCAATTATCAATAATATTTGTTAAGATATTTTTGTTATGGCGGAATTGGTGAAGTGGTTAACACGCCGGATTGTGGCTCCGGTATGCATGGGTTCGATCCCCATATTTCGCCCCATTTTAGATTTAAACGTATCAAACCGTTTAAATATATATTGTTTTTAAGACCTTGCAGGGAATTATAAAAACAATCTGAGGAAAGGAATACTTGGTATTCTTTTTTCTTGGTGTAAATATACATCACAAGTCATTGATACTTTGCTATGTCCCATTACTTCTTGATACATAATCGATTGATACTCCTTTATGTATCAAACGAGTAGCATAACTATGTCGAAATTCATGTTGTGTTATTTCTTGCATATGAACTTTCTCACAAGCTATTTTTTTATGCCTATCTATCGTTGATATATTCTCTAATTACCATTCAAAGGAAGAAGATAGAATCATTTATACAGATATTTTATTTTCAGAAAATAGTGCTGTTGATGAAAACGGAAAAGAGAAAAAAGATTTTGTCCCTAAATATCCTAATGAACAGCTACTAATAGAACAATTAGGTGATGTTGAAGAATTGGTAATTGGTGGATATCACTTTTCTGATTGTGTAAAAAGAGTTGGAGAAACGGCTCTGAATATGGGAATAAATACAGTTATTGATTTAGATTTAACTGACCTTTTCTTTAACCTATACAAACAAGAAGAATATTTTGATCTTAAGGAATATAATCCTGAAAAGTTTAAAAGGCAAATGATGAAATACGATTTAAAATATGGTGAGGAAGTTGCATTAGAACAATTTAATTTTGTTTATTCTAGTCCAGTTTATGGTTTTTCTAATGAAGAAAGGAAACATAAAAAATAGAAAGGAATTTTAAAATGGAACAATATTATTGGAAAAAAGAAGATGTTCCACAGAATTTAATTATCAAACAAGTCTATGGAGTCGCATTTTCTAATGACGGCAATATTCTTTTGCGAGTAGAAGATAATAAATATAAATTAACAGGTGGAAAGCCTGAAAAAAACGATAAAAATTGTGAAGAAACATTAAAAAGAGAATACTTAGAAGAATTAAATGTTACACTTGTAGATGTTTACTATTTAGGATATTTACTTGTTGAAGATGATAATAATGAAAAATATGCACAAGTTAGAATGGTGGCAAAAATTAAAAATATTGGAGAAATCAAACCAGATTCAGATAATGGAAAAATTTATAAAAGATTTATGTCAAATATAGAAAATGTTAAAGATTATTTGAATTATGTTGATTTAGCTGGTAATCAATTAATTGATGATGCTATTACTATGGCAAAAGAAAAATATGAACTAAATTTTAATAACAAAGAATATTTTATATAAATTATTTAGAATTTAATTGGAGTGTGTCCTAAAATCTGTGTAAATGATACTTTCCAAGATAGAAGCAAGATACTATTTTGCTTCTTTTTATTATCTAAATAATAACATTTCTTTTAAAATTGTTAAAGAACTAAATTCTTCCATCAAACATTATGGATAGTTCTGATAATATAGGTCCCCAATTTTGATAAGGAGCAGTCCACTTTTTTGTAATATTTTTAGTAGATAAATATAGACATTTTAATAAGGACATTTCTGTTGGAAAAACAGATTTCGTTTTTGTATATTTTCTAAATTGTCGGTTTAAAGATTCAATCGTATTTGTAGTATACATTATCTTTCTTATTGGCTCTGAGAATTGAAAGAATGGACAAATAGCATCCCAGTTTTCTTCCCAGGTCTTGAATGCTCCAATATATTTATCTTTCCATTTTCTTCTCTTCTTTCTTTTCTTCTTTTTATTATAATCTGTCCTTTTCTTTTTTGTCTAATTTATTGTAACCAATCCAATATGTATTTATAATAATATTAATATGATAAAAAAGTGATTAAAAAATTGATGATAATAATTTTATTGAAAGCTTGTAGGAGGTTTTAAATGATACAAATATTATTAGATACAAGTATAATTGTATATATGAAAAGCGATAATGCTTATAAAGAAAAAATTGAAGAATTATTTAAAATAATAGACAACACTCCTAATTTGTATAAGTACATACATCCAGTAATTAGAAAAGAATTATTACAAAATGTTGATAATGAAACAAGAAATTTATTATTTGATAGATTGAAATCCTATAATATTTTAGAAAATTACAGAATGATTGATTCTAAATTAAAAGCTATAACAAATCCTTTAAATAAAACGGTCAATGATCAATTAGATGATATCATTTTAAATGAACTATATGTTGGTAAAGTAGATTTTTTAATCACTGAAGATAACAAAATAAAAGAAAAGTCAATCTTATTAGGCATAGGTCAAAAAGTAATGAATATTAATGAATTCATTTTTCTAAATAGAAATGAGAAAGATATAAACTATAATATTATGGATATTTATAAAGTTAAGTTTGGAGATTTAAATATAAATGATTCTTTTTTTGATTCGCTAAAAAAAGACTATCCTGAATTTTTAGATTGGTATGAAAGAAAGGTCAATGAAGATGTATATTGCTATAAAGACCAAGATAAGATATTAGGATTATTAATTCTTAAAAATGAGGAACCTGAATCAGAAGATTATTCTGACATTAAACCCATGATGAAACTAAATAGAAAATTAAAAATTTCAACTTTTAAAGTAGATATTAGTGGCAAAAAAATTCGAGAAAGGTTTATGAAAATAATATTTGATCAAGCATTATTTTCCATGGTAGACGAGATATATTTTACTATATATGATAATAATGATAAAAAGATAAATTTAATAAGATATTTTGAAAAATTTGGTTTTAATTATTATGGAAAAAAGAATAATGAATTAGTATATATTAGGAGTATGAAAAAGAATTTTGATAATAAAAATCCTTTGATAAATTATCCATACATAAAAAGAAATAATGATACATTTGTTATTCCAATCAATCCTAATTATTATACATATTTATTTCCTAATTCGATATTATATAGAAAATCATATAAGGATATTCATATACCAGTTGAATATACTATAAATAAATATTATATTACAAATGATAAGTGGTTAGAGATTCCAAAAGTTGGAGATAACATTGTCTTTTATCGTAGTCGACAAAAAGGTGCTACTGCTAAATATTCAAGTGTATTAACAACTATTGGTGTTGTTACCAATCTATTTATTCCAAAAAATGAACAAGAGTTAATTAATAAAGTTTCTGGGAGAACAATGTATGATACAAAGGAATTAAGAAAAATATATAGTAAAAACACTTATGTAATTGAATTTGCATATATAACTACTTTAGATAAAAAATTAAATTATGATTTTTGTAAAACAAATGGCATATTAGAAGTAATCCCACGAGGAGTTACTAAAATTGATAACACACAATTTCAAAAAATAATTGAATTTGGTAAAGTTGATTCGACTCTAATTATTAAATAAAATTCATTAATTTATTTATTACTTTCAATTTACTAACAAATTCTAAAGATTTAAGTTCCTTTTATTTAAATTATAAATATAATTTTTTAACTTGCTTGATCATGAATTACTGTAAATGCATTATATCCATTCTTCAGTTTTCCAATAAAACTTAATATTGACTATCATTAGATTCATTTTACACACTTAAAATGTAAAAAATTCTTTATTTACAATTATTAAAATGAAAAGTTGTATTTTCAATCATTTATTCTCCATTTTGGAGGATAAAAATAATCAATTGGTTCTTTTTTGGCAATATATCTTTTTTTTATTTTTTTTCGATTGGATTTTAATTCTGGAAATGCTTCTCTACAGTATTTATCAATTTCGCAAAAAAGACCTTGGCAATCAATTAATTGAAGCTTTCTATTACCAATCATTTTAAAATCATATCCTAATCGCTTCAATTCTTCTTGATGATCATACATATATTTTATAATTTCTTCATTTGAATAGTCTCCAGTACTAATAAAACATTTTGCAATTCCTCTTTTTGAACCTGGACCTACTACAGTAAATTCATTTTCTTTAAAATTTACTACATCACTATAATTGATATCTGTAACTAATTGGTAAGCTAAAAAGTTGCCAATTAAAGGATATGATTTTAAAATATCAAATGCTTCTTTCATATTTTTACAAGCCAATAATCTTTTATCAATTTTATCTTCAAAAAACATTTTTCTTAACAATGCTAAATGATTTTCATGTTTTCGCTCATAACCAAAGGCTTTATTTGCACAACTTATATAAGCGTCATTATAAATTGCTTTGCCATTTATGATTGCATTTTCTAAAATTTTCGAAAAAATATTAAAATCAAATTTAATTAAAGTGATATCTCCAATTTCTTTTTCTAACAATTCCCAAGTAAATTCTTTATTAAATAATTTAAATAAAATAATACGAAAAATTATATCTTCATCTTTATATTTTTTCCCATTATAAATAATATTGCGCAGCAAATACTGACTTATTCGATCATTTACTCGATAGGTATTACAAAATTTATATTCTTGTAAAATCTTATCATTTGTCCAAGGAGCAGGTTTCTTTTGCTTCTTTTTAAAAAAAATATTTTGTCTTTCAAATGCAAAATACCAATACAAATCATAAATCTTATCTCTTTTTATCAGTTTATTCATTTAAAGTCTCTTTCTTTTTTTTATTATATCAATTTTTTATCTTATAACGCAAAAGTTAAAGTTATTGTAGACATAAAATACAAAATTTTACTTTTTTTCTCTTTTTTTAGAATATGCTATTTCTTCTTCTCTTTGTTTTTTTTGAGTTGCTTCTTGATATAATCTATAGAGTAAAGAATTGTTATCGAATTGATTTACAGATTGGTAAATATCATGTAAATTAGAGCCTGTCAATTTTTCTTTTCTTATTTGATCTCCTCTTCGTGCTATTTCATAGATTTCCCAAATTGTTGATTTTGGTTTTGCCTCTATACTTTGTTCTTTTTTTTCTTCCATCATAAACTTTTTTTCATTCTCTTTTGAATTTTTTCTTTGTTGAGAAGAATTTTCCTTGTTTGGAAATCTTGAAACAGGTTTTGTTGTTTCTATATTTGCAACAGAAAATTTTTTTTCCATTTTATCCTCCATTTTAATTTGATTATAAGAAAGTAAGAGCATTTCGTCAAGGATGTTACGTTTTTTATACTTGCATAACTTATTATAATTTTCGCAAACTATCAGTGAGGGATTAAAAATGAAAGATAAATTACAAAAGTATCAAGAAAAACGAAATTTTAATAAAACAAAGGAACCCTTTGGAAAAGTGGAAAAAAGACAAAAAAAATTACGTTTTGTTGTTCAACACCATTTAGCAAGACGAGATCATTATGATTTTCGCTTGGAGTGGGATGGCACTTTGAAAAGCTGGGCTGTTCCCAAAGGACCATCTTTTCAAAATAAGGATAAACGTTTAGCAGTTCATGTTGAAGATCATCCTCTTTCTTATCGCCATTTTGAAGGAACGATTCCCAAAGGAGAATATGGTGGTGGAACTGTAATGCTATGGGATGAAGGATTTTGGGAACCTATTGAAGATCCAAAAAAGGGATTTCAAAATGGTTCTCTTAAGTTTGTATTAAAAGGAAAAAGATTAAAAGGATTATGGACATTAATTTTTTATAAAGAAAATCATTGGTTATTAATAAAAGAAAAAGATGAATATGAAAAAGATATTGACATTTCAAAATGGAATATTAGTATTAAAACACAACGTACTATGGAAGAAATTGAAAATGGGTTAAAGAAGAAAAAAACTTCTATAAAAGAATCTATTGTAGAAAATATATTAATTACACATCCAAAAAAGTTAATTTATAAACGTCCTAAAATTACCAAAATGGATATTGCATTATATTATCAAAAAGTAGCGAAAAGAATGATGCCGTTTCTTGAAAATCGTATTGTCAGTACCATTCGTGCTCCAGAAGGAATTGAATCAGAACAGTTTTTCAAAAAGCATTTCGATAATAAAAATCCGGGAATAGGAAAAAAGATAATACCTAGTGAAAAAGGAAATGCAGAAGATTACTATTATTTTAAAAATATGGAAGGATTACTTTCTGAAGTCCAGCAAAATAGTTTTGAATTTCATGTTTGGGCTAGTAATATTAAATCTATTAATCATCCCAATATTCTAGTATTCGATTTAGATCCAGATGAAAAGATGAGTTTAAAAAAAGTACGGCAAGGTGTTATGGATTTAAAAAGTATTTTAGATGAGTTATCGATTACTTCTTTTTTAAAAACAAGTGGTGGAAAAGGTTATCATGTTGTAGTACCAATTTCATCTTTAAAAAATTGGAAGAGCTTTAAAACATTTGCTCAAAATATTGCGAAATTAATGGAGACGAAATGGCCAGATAAATACACGAGTAATGTACGAAAAGAAAGCCGAAAAAATAAAATATTTATCGATTGGATTCGTAATGCCAAAAGTGCTACAAGTGTCGCTCCATATTCTCTTCGTTTACGTTCTGGAGCTCCAGTTTCTATGCCAATTTCTTGGAATGAGTTAAATAAAGTAAAACCAAATTCTATTAAAATGAAAGATGCTATTCTTAGATTAAAAAGGAAAGATCCTTGGGAAAATTTTTTTAATATAGCACAATAAAACAGAGATTTTTGTCTCTGTTATTTTATTACATATGAATTTAAATCATTTTTACGATATTCTGGGGATGGTAATTTACTGGTTGAAATAAATCCACTATCTGCATTTAATACATCTGGAATACGATTTACCACATCTGCACATGTTAATTCTGCTGTTTTTGGTTTTTCAATTACAACTGTCGTATCGGGTTGTCCATAAATAGTCCATTCATTGCGATCAAATTCATGTTCCGTATAAATTTTGCCAATACATTCTGCTTCAATGGTAATACCTTCTTTTGTTTCTGCAGTAACTATTGCACTCATACCTCGAACGAATCCTTTTTCGACAATCATATCTAATGTTTCGGAATAAAGATTTTCGTCTGAAATGATCGGGATACATTTTTGATTAATTTTTTTGATTGTTAATTCTAATTTATCTGCTAACCATCCTACTACATTCCACATATAACTTGCTACAAATTCACGATTGTTGATTAATTCTTTTCTTTCTTCTTCACTGATATTATCTATGGAAGCTATTTCTTCTTCAAAACGTTTTGTTGTAAATCCTGCTCCGTGTGCATCTGCTAATGCAATTCCATAATCTTCTACATTATAACTAGAACTTCCTTTTATTTTTGTAATTTGGTGAGTGGACCCTGCTAAAGTAGTAATTAAATTACCCCAAAAGACATCTTGATAACCACAACCAAGTATCGTACAATTGGTTGCTTTTGCTAAGCGATTGATTTCTTCATATAAAGTTGGATTTGAATTTAAAGCAAAAAATGCTTCTTCACAAGTTGTAATAGTATTAATTCCATTTTTTGCACAAATTCTTAAAATATCTCCAATATCATTCAACACACTCATTGTAGTTAAAATGGCTATATCTGGTTTGGTTTTATTTAATAAACTTTCTAATTCACTACTTTCTGAAATTGTAATTCCTAAATTTTCTTGGTCAAACAAACTTCCAACGTCTTTTCCAATTAACTCTTGGTTACAATCTACCGCTCCTACTATCTCGCAATTTTTTTCTGTAGCATATTTTAAAATCAATTTACTCATTTTGCCACAGCCAATTTGAAAAATTCTAATCTTTCGTTCCATTTTTATTCCTCTTCCTATTCTATTTCCTCTAAATTTACATTTTCATCTATAATTATATCGGAAAACTCTATTTTAAAGCGTTCTATTTCTTTTTTCTTTACATCCTCATAGACATTTCTGGCATTACAAATTGCCTTATAAATATGTTTTATTTTTACTTCATTTGCATTTTCATAGAGTGCAAATGTAAAGGCATTTGATAATATTGTTAAACAAATATCAGGATAACGACTAGCCACTTCATAAATTCTTTTATATTCATCCGTCATTTCTACAATAAATGCCATAATTTTTTCTTTAATAAAATCGGTATAATTTAGTTTCACTCCAATTTGATTTTCTAACTTTGGATAAGTTCCCATTAGAATTTTAACCGTATTTTCTTTATTGGTTTCCATCACATCTATTTTTTGGAATCTTCTTAAAAAAGCTCTGTCTCGTAAAATATATGTTTCGTATTCTTCTGTGGTTGTAGCACCAATCATTTTAATGGTACCCCGATCAAGCCCAGCTTTCAACATATTGGCAAAGTCAATTCCACTATTTTCGGTAGTATTTTTATTTACTAAAACATGTGTCTCATCAATAAATAGAATTGTTTTACTAGTCGTTGCTAATTCTTTTACTAACAAGTCAATACGATTTTCAATTTGTCCGTTATTATTAGTTGTTCCAAGTAAGCTAGTAATATTAATTTTTATAATTTTCCAATCTAATAATACGTTAGGAACTAAAGATTTTTGAATGCGATATGCAAGACCTTCTACTATTGCAGTTTTACCGATTCCAGGTTTTCCTACTAAAAGTGCACTTTTTTCTGGTGTTAATAAAGTTAAAATACATTGCTTTATTTCATCATCTCTAGCTATCGCTGGATCTGTTATATAAGTTTTATCAGTTAAATTTTCACCATAACGTTCTAACATACTAATTTTTTCTTCCATACTTTTTACCCTCTTTTATATTTTAACACAAATGAGAGAAGATTACACATTAGATTTTCATACAAAAAAAGGATTATTCATCCTCTTCATAATTTGTCATGGATAACACTTCTTTACAATAAGAACTTAATGAATTATATCCATAATGATTTAATTGTCTTCTACAACTGTTTAAATTATTTCTTTCCTCTTGTTTGATAACAGAATAATTTTTATAATTTTGTTTTAGTTGTTCAATATTTTTACTACTGCTACTTACAATAATTTTTGGAGTCATACTATAATTATGTAGACGATGATTTTTTAAATCGTGAATAATATCACTCATTATTTTATGATTCCAAGAATGATTCCAATAATTCCAACTTATGTATACTCTATTTTGAGTTCCATAGGAAATATCTGCACTTAAATTAGAAATATTTTCATTATAAAGATAAGTTATTTTTAATTCATTTTCTAAGGATTCATCAATTTCATAATCCAAATCACCCATTAATATCATATCTTTCTCATACGATATGGTTTCTTCTAATTGTTTGGTTTGATAATTTTCATGATATTCATCAATATATTCAATATTCATAATTTCAAGAGAAGCATAACTAAAACTAATTCCCAATAATATAAAAGAGGCTAAAAAACTTATTAATAACACTTTTAAATTATTTTTACGACCAGTTATCCAATTAAATATTAGAATAAATGAAAAAACTCCCAACATTAATAAAATAAAGATTGATAAATAAATTCCAAAGAAAGTAACTCCACATGCTAATAAATAAATGCTGATTCCAAAAGCAATTCCCATTCCTAAAAGATAACATCCAATTCCTAAAAGAATCCATATTGCAATAAATTTAATAAACCAAATACAAATTGATGTAAGTAAATCAATTACTCCAGATTTCTTTTTTTCAATTACTATCGATTCTATTTTTTCTTCCTTTTCTTCTTTTATTTTTTTTCTTTGAGGAACTATTCTCTCTTTATTTACTTTTTTTACTTCGTTGGATAAATATCTTTTTTCAAATATTTTTACAAAGAGAACAATTGCAAAAATAAAATAAGCAATTTCCATTATAAATTTCCAAGTTTGATAAAATATATTCCCCAAACTACTGTGGAAAATTGAAAATACTTCTCTTCCTATATTTTCTAGAAAATGAAACGGTATTTTACATAAGCTAATTCCAATTAAAATAATACATATTTCAATAATTAATCTTAATATTTCTCTACTATCTTTTTCAGATAAAAATTGAATCATTTGGTCGATACCTTGATTTATTTTTTCTACGGCTACATTAATCCAATTTTTATCATTTTTCTTTTTTTCTACATTAATTTTATAAGCTTTTAATAATTCGGTAGCCAATTCATCTATATTGCCAAAATCTTTAATTGCTTCTTCTTCTGTAGCACCATTTTTTATTTTTTCATCAATATACCCAGAATACTCTTCTACAATATCATTGATTTCTTTTTCTTCTAAAATATCTAGCTTTTTTTTAAGTTCTTTTATAAATTCTTCTTTTTTCATTTTTTTACACTCCCTTTTACAAAATCATTTACACTACTAGCAAAAGCAGTCCATTCTTTTAATACATTTTCACTTTGTTTCATCCCTAAAGCAGTAATATGATAATATTTTCTGACAGGACCTTCTTTCGATTCTTCTAAATAAGTTTCAAAATAGCCTTCATTGCTTAATCTTTTTAAGATGGGATAAATAGTTCCTTCATTTACATCTACAATTTTACTAACTGCTTCCACTAATTCATAACCATATCTATCTTTTTCTTTAACTATTAGTAGTACTAGTAGTTCTAATACACCTTTTTTGAACTGCGTATTCATACTATTTCCTTTCTTAAATTTATCATATCTCTAGTACTATGTATTGTCAAGTACTAAATATTATTCATATCGCATTGTAAAAATACTATTTTTTTTATAAATAAATAAAAAAACTCAATCACTTGAGTTTTTTAAGAAATCTTATAAGGATTATCTTTACTACCATCCCCACTTTTATAAAGTACATTTTCTTTTAAATAAAAGGTAGGACGAATACTATATAAATTATCAGAATGTGATATCCCAGCTAAAGCGTGTCTACCCACATAAGCTATTATCCAAGCAGCTGGACCATAAGCATTAGTATAACTTGATTCAGGATTAATCGTCCATTCCGAATAATTTCCACCTTGCAAATTATATAACCAAGCATTCGTAATATAACTATTTTGTTTTTCATAAAGCGTTTCGGTTGTATAAATTTTATTATTTTCTCCACCATCCAATGAATAACCATAATCACTAAGATAAATTAAACCAATATTTGCAATGAAAGAAGTTAAGCCCCCACTTTTACATGCAACATTACTTCGTTCCATATTATAAAAATCTTCTGTTTTATAATTCGTCGCACTATCGCGTTCTAAAGCACCTAAATACCATTTTACTGGTTCAATATATTTTTGATATTCTGTTAAGGAATTGTAAAATTCCGTGTTTAGAATTTGTTGTAAACTACTTTCTTCCCATTTGTTAACTCCACCAGAATTCCAACGATACCCTTTTCCACTTGGCGTATTTTTGGTAGGACTTTCAATTGTTTTTCCTTCCCAATTCGTGGCTTTAATCAGTTTTATTCGATCCACATACTCACTTGTTTCGCTATTTTGAGTTGGAATGATTCCAATAATTCGATACAAATCTTTTGTTTCACAATTTTCTTCACAGCCGAAATAGATATAATTATTTGGGTCGGCTCCAACATAACGATAATCTTTTTGTTCTTTCGTTTGAACTGTTGTTAAATGTTGAATTTTTTTAATGGAAGGATTGTTTTGACTTCTTGAAATGATATAATCTACTAAAGTATTTTCTTTTTGCTCGGAATATCCAATATTAATAGAAAAACTTTTACCTTGTTCTTCATCTTGAGGCTTTGTATCATTTAAATATTCTACTAAAATATAGTATGTTTTATTCGTATTGTATTCGACTAAGGTGTTCGTGACTATCTTTTTTTTATCTTCAAAAATTCCACTTTTAATTTCTTCTCCAAGACTAGATGTATCACATGTCATACTATCATAATATTGTCCTGCTAAGTTTGTTTGATTGGATATGGTGCATAAATCTTCTACTCTTATATTATTATTTTCAACTTCATAAATTGTATATTTTATATGGTTTTTAAAATCTGCTACATAGGGAGTTAGTTCCATTGAAATAGAGATAGGAACTGAATTTTCTTCTCCTTTTCCTTTTATTTGAATTGTTTTTATTACTTTATATCCTGGTAATATATTTTCTGCTTCTATTTTATCTCCATAATCCATTACGACATCTACTAAACTAGAAACATTTCCTTTTAATACATTATTATCGGCATTGATTGTATCTACATTTGAAGTAAAATAGGCAAAACTTGCTCCTATTATTACAATCAAAAGTGAAAAAATGATAATTCCATTCATGATGAATTCTTTTTTATTATTCTTCATATTTTTATTACTTTTTATATATTAATATACTAACATTTTATAATAAAAATACAAATGAATTTTTTGAAATTTAAAAATTATTTAATTTTATTTTAAACATTGGTTCTTTCATCAAAAGATTCTCATATTCCAACTATTTTTAATAATTAAAATTCTATATTTCTTGTCACTAATTTTACAGGGTTACTATTAATCACTACGTAACTTCTGTTAAGTAATTAATAGTAATTAAAAAAGATAACCAAGCGGCTATCTTTTTTTCATTCTTATCTTATTTTTGAAGTATTGGGTATGTTTATTGCAAAAAAATTATAAATATAGATCGAGTTTGTGTGTAGAGTTTATATTTAGATAAGAATGAGTCCAGAATTCGTTCTGGCACGATATACTATAAAAGAAACCTCTTGTTTTCACAAGAGGCTTTTTTTGTCTTTTTTTGTCGAATGATTATTCTGTTCTTAGTGCTTCGACTGGATCTTTTTTACTAGCAAGTTTTGCTGGAATCCATCCACCAATGAGCGTTAATATTACACTAATAGTAATTAATATCAGTGCATGAATTGGATTTAAAATTGCTACATTGTCAAGTGATGTTAATTCTTTTAACAAAGAGTTTACTGGGAATAATAGAAGCCAAGCAATGAAAATTCCAATAAGTCCAGAACTTACTCCAATAATAAATGTTTCAGAATTGAAAACTCTTGCAATATCTTTTTTTCTCGCTCCAAGACTTCTTAAAATTCCTATTTCTTTTGTTCTTTCTAATACTGAAATGTACATAATAATTCCTATCATAATAGATGAAACTATTAAAGATATACTACTAAAAGCAATTAATACAATCGTAATTGCATCCATAATGTTACTGGATAAAGAACTCATTAAGTTTGCTTGATCGATATAGGCTATTTTTTCTGTTTCTTTCTTTCCTTCATTATATTTATCTAAATATTCCAATATATTGCTTTTGCTATCAAAATCTCTTGGATATACTTGAATCACATATGGAATCGATTTATCTCCTAAATAAGCTAGCATATTTTCTTTTTGTTCTTTTCCTTCTTTGGTATTTAAATCAAAATTTTCTCCAGAAATTACACTATAATTTGCTTTTTTTTGTGCTTCTACTACTTTGGAAGTCGAATTTTTTTCTATGATATGATTTAATAAATCATTATTATAATAAATACCAGGATTGGAAGCCATACTTGGATAATCTTTTTTTAATCGTATAATTCCAACTACTTTCAGGGTCGTATTATTTTTATTATCATATACTTTTTCTAAATCATTATTTGGAATAAAATAATTACCTGTTTTTTGATAATAATCATCATTGTAGACTAACTTTAAATTACTATTTAAAATATCATCAAAAGAAATATTTTCATTGGTTGTAAAGCCTAATGCTTCTAATAAATCTTTTGACATTCTATTTTTGCTATCAATTTCAATCACAATTTCTTCTTTTTTTTCAGGTTCTTTTCCTGCTAATATGTCAAATCGCTCTTTGATTACACTTGGCGTATTTTCACTAAGTGTATGAGGAAACATATAGAAGTTTAATTCTCTTGTATTAATTTGTTTTACTTTTCCATCTACTTTTTGAAGTAAATTAAGTCCAGTGCCATATACATAATTGATTCCAGATACATCATCAGCAGATATTTTTTCAATATAATCGATGTAATCGTTAGTAATTTGATTGATATGCGTATACTGTTCTACGTCGGTAACACTTGGGATGACATATTTCTTATCTGAGTACGCTTCTTCACTACTTGTCATATCATTTTGCATTTTTTCCATTGTTTCTTCATCTAAGTTCATACTCTGCTTACTAATTACAATTGGTAGTGCACTCAAGGTATTTTTTTCAAAAGAATCAATTTGTTTATCGAATCCATTGGATAAACTTAAAATTAAGGAAA
Organism: uncultured Mycoplasmatota bacterium; assembly: GCA_948469065.1. Taxonomy (GTDB): domain Bacteria; phylum Bacillota_I; class Bacilli_A; order RF39; family UBA660; genus MGBC162267. The sequence goes on from CAOKKL010000003.1 coordinate 14,204, forward strand.
TTCCAATAATTCCAATTGAGGAAGCAAATGCCGTTAAAATAGTTCTTCCTTTTTTTGTTCTTATATTGTTTAAAGATAGATGAAGAGCTGTTTTAAAATTCATTGATGTTTTTTTGATATTGTATTCTTGAGTGCTTTTTTCTTTTTCTTTTACTGGGTCAGAATCACTCATTAATTCTCCATCTTTCATTTCAATTACACGTGTAGCGTAATCATGAGCAAGTTCTGGATTGTGAGTAACCATGATTACTAATTTATCTTTTGCAATTTCTTTGATAAGTTCCATGATTTGAACACTAGTTTTTGAATCAAGAGCACCCGTTGGCTCGTCGGCTAAGATGATATCTGGATCATTTGCTAAAGCTCTTGCAATGGCAACACGTTGCATTTGTCCACCAGAAAGCTGATTTGGCTTTTTATGTGCATGATCTTTTAAACCAACTTTATTTAATACTTCTAATGCTTTTTTTCTTCTTTTTTTGGAACTTACTCCACTTAACGTCATTCCCATTTCAACATTAGATAAAATATCGATATGACTTATTAAATTATAACTTTGAAAAATAAATCCAATACAATTGTTTCGGTAGGAATCCCAATCTTTGTCTTTAAAAGATTTGGTGGAACGATTATTGATTACTAAATCTCCTTCATCGTAACGATCCAAACCTCCGATAATATTTAAAAGAGTTGTTTTTCCTGAACCACTTGGTCCTAATATGGCTACAAATTCACTTTTTCGAAACTGTAAATCAATTCCTTTTAAGGCATGTTGTGTAAAAGTTCCTGTTGTATAACTTTTTTTAACTTTTTTTAATTCTAACATTTTTTTCTTCCTTTTCTAATAAGATAAATTTTTTTATCATGATTTCTATTGCTTTTAACAATATATTCTGTTCTTCTTTTGTAAAATTTTTTAAGAATTCTTTTTTTCTTTTTTTGATAATTTCCTCCAGTTCTTTTGCAATGTTTTGGCCTTTTTCGGTTAAACAAATATGATAATTTCTTTGTGAGTCTCTTTTTCGATTCCGATATATATAGTTTATTTTCTCAAGTTCACTAATATTCCTCGTCATAAGAGCATTGTCTACTTTGGTAAGACGACTTAATTCTGACATCGAACATCCATTTTTTTCTTTTTTTAAAATCATAAGTATTCCAATATGCGTACTTGAAATATTATAATGTTTTAAATCTTCGTTGACACTTTTTTGAATCTTATTTTGAAACTGGCGAAGATACATTAAAAATTGTTCATAATTTATTTTTTCCATAAAAGAAATCCTCTTCACTTCTTGAACATTATAGTATTCTTAACTTGAGATGTCAATTTGTTTTTATTTTATATTGAAATATTTAAAATGGAAAAATCTTCAATTTTTTGGTATATTCTGGTTGACATTTCACATAATTATAATATATAATCAATTTGTAATGCTTGATTAGCTCAGTCGGTAGAGCAAACGGCTGTTAACCGTTGGGTCGTAGGTTCGAGTCCTACATCAAGCGCCATTAAGAATATTAAAACCTCGACAACGATTAATTTCGAGGTTTTTTCATGATTTAAAATTTTATTCCTTTGTTTCAATTATAAAGTAAAAAACTATTTTCTATAAAATCATCTTTTAATATATTTTTAAAGCCCTCACCACTTCATTATACTTCCATACGATATATAAGGTGACTTGATATGATGTTATTAATTAGTTCTTTTGTAGCAAGTTTAGATGGATTCATTATAGGAATAGGCTTAAAAGGAAATCGAATCCAATTAACTTACAAAGAATTTTTCATTTTATTTTTTGAAAATATTATACTGTATTCTATTTTATTGTTTCTTTATTCTTTTCTCCAATTTCAATTTATTACAAATTTTATTTCAACATTATTCTATCTTATACTGGCTTTTTTATCGTTTCGAAATAAAGAGGAAGAAACTACTATTTTTTCAAAAAAGTTAAATTTATTATCTTGCTTTTTCCTAACATTATCTCACTCGATGGATGGAGTTTTGGTTTCTTTAGGATTTGTTTACGAATATCCCTTAGGGATAATTGTATTTTTATTTAGTTTTATGGCTGTTTTATTAATTGTTTTGGGATATTTTTTTGCAAATACGTTTTCAATGCCCAAAAAAAGCAACTATATTAGTGCTTTTCTATTTCTCTTATTAGCAATATGGAATCATTTTTTTTAAAATCTTATTTTTTATTTTATGTTTTCTAAACTATTTTCATATGTATTTAAAATAGAAAATAGTTCTTCTTCTGTTTTTGCGGTGCAAACTTTTATTTTCGTTTCTTTACTGTTGGGCATATTCTTTAAATAATATAAAATATTTGAACGAATTTCTAGTAAAGCAGTTTTTTCATTTTTATCTTCTTTTAATAATTGATAATGATATTTCATCATTTTTATTTTTTCATAATTAGAAACCAATTTTGGATGAGTCCCATTTTCTAAATAGTCAACACATTCTTTTATTAGCCATGGATTTCCTAAGGCTCCTCTTCCAATCATTACAGCGTCGCAGCCGGTTATTTCTAACATTTTTTTAGCATCGTAACAGCTTAAAATATCTCCATTTCCTATAACTGGAATCGAAACGCTATTTTTTACTTGTTTAATAATATTCCAATCGGCATGTCCTGTATATCCTTGTGATCTCGTTCTACCATGAATTGTTATTGCACTTGCGCCTGCCTTTTCACATATTTTAGCAACTTCGACAGCATTAATCGATTGTTCATCCCAACCACTTCTTATTTTTACTGTTACAGGGATCGAAACGGCATTTTTGACAGCTGATACAATTTCATAAATTTTTTCTGGATTTTTTAAAAGAGCACTTCCAGCCTGAGCTTTTAGAGCTACTTTTGGAACTGGACACCCCATATTAATATCAATAATATCTGGATGCATAGTGTTTTCGATTTCTTTTGCAGATAAAACAAAGGATTCTTTGTCACTTCCAAAAATTTGTTGCGCAATTGGCCTTTCTTCTTCACTCATTTTTAGTAAATCAAATGTTTTTTTACTTTTATACATAATTGCTTTGTCGCTTACCATTTCCGCGTAAATGAGTCCACAGCCCATACTTTTAATGATTTTTCGATAAGATGTATTGGAAAAACCAGCCATAGGGGCTAGAACAACTTGATTTTTTATGGTTATATTTCCGATTTTAAAAGGCATTTTATTCCCCCTATCATTTTAATTTATTCATCTATTATTAATGTTACTTCATCCTCATTATTTAATAAAAAAGCATTGGCTTCATCACGATCAATATGTATTTCAAAATAGCCATTTTCACTAATTTTAATAAATGTGTCTAAAAATGCTTGACGAGGTCCAGGTATTAATACTTTTACAATTTGTCCATCTTGAAGACCATATTTTTTTTGTTCATTTGTATTAATATGAATATGCCTTTGAGATAAAATACAAACATTTTCTAAATATATTTCACCTTTTGGACCAATTATTGTTACATGTTCTGAATTTTTAAGATCTCCACTTTTTCGAACAGGAGGATTTATTCCTAATTTTATCGCATCACTTTTACTAATTTCTACTTGATTGTAAGTACGAAATGGTCCAACTATTCTAACATTTTCTAAAATTCCTTGCTCTGTTTTTATTAAAACACATTGATTGGAAGCAAATTCTCCAATTTGATGAATTTCTTTTTTTATGGTGAGAGGTTCATCAAATAATTGTTCATAAGTTTCTTTTGTTAAGTGAACATGCCGATTACTTATTCCTACTTTTACTTGATATTTCATTTTTTCATACTCTTTTCTATTTTTTGATAATTTAATTTTTATAAAAAAATAATGCTTTTTTGCTAAAGGTACAATGTTTTATTTTTCTTCTCATTTTTCGTAATTCTTTCTTTGTATGTTTTTTCTTTTTTTGTCTAAATTATTATTAGGAGGGATTCTTTATGAAAAAACCAGGTTGTAGTAAATGTAGTGAAACAACACTTCAAGGACGTGCATATATGGATCAGGAAACTGGTTTGTTATGTGTTTCTTTAGAAGAAAAATATGATAAACCAAAAGGAAAAAAAGTTTTAGTACCTTTTGTTTGTACTACTTGTGGTACTACAGAATGGAAAACAATTGAAGATGAATAGAGCTTTTATGGCTCTTTTTTTATTCATTTTTTGAAAGCCAGGTCATATTTACTAGTTTCATATCATCAAATTCTAATTTAAAAATACGAAAAGGATGAAATACTCCATCGATTATAACTTCTTCTTTGAAATTTAAAATCATCTGATTATCTAAATTATATCCTTTTTCACACCAAGTTGCAAAAAGTGCAACTAATGCAATATCATGTGTAAACACAGCAATCGTTTTATCGGGATGTCGAAATAAAATATCTTTTAATATTTCTTTCATACGATTTTGAGTACTTTGTAAAGATTCTCCATTATGAAATTTATAATCAAAATCATGTTCTTGCATTTCTTTTAAAAAATGTTCACTATTTGAACCCAATATTCCTATTTTTCGTTCTTTTAGTTTTTCATCAATCCATATTGGTACATTTAATTCTTCACTTAAATATTTTGCAGTATTAATCATAGCAACATGATTGGAAGCGTAAATTACTTTTGTTTTTTTTATCCCTTCAATTTTTAAAAATTCTGAAGCTGTTTTTTCTCCTTTGAAACTTAAAGGTAATAATTCTTTTTGTTTTTCTTTTGGTATTTCTTTTAAGTAACGAATTTCATTTTTAAATAAATAATTATTGGTAAGAAAGTAAACGGTTGTCATTCTATCACTCTTCCTAAAATTCCGTAAGATAAAATTAGCATGATAATTCCTGCTAGTAAGACACCAAAAACAGCTGCTAGAAGGGATTTTTTCTTATCAAGATTCAATAGTGCTGCTATTAAACAACCCGTCCATGCTCCGGTTCCAGGAAGAGGAATTCCTACAAATAAAAATAATCCCCAATATTTTAATTTTTCGATTTGTTCTTTTTTGGAATTTGCTTTTTTTTCACACCAAGTAACAAACTTTCCTACTCCAGGCCATTTTCTCATGTATCGAAATAATGGGTTAATCAACCACAAAATAAATGGAATTGGAAGTAAATTTCCTAATAAACAAATTCCATAACTTTGCCACATGGGAAGACCTAGGATACTAGCAGCAAGTAGTCCTCCTCGTAATTCTAAAATTGGAATCATCGAAATAAAAAATATAATGAAATATTTTCCCATCATTGTTCCAGCCCAAGCTCCAAACAAGCTTACTACAAATTTTGTTATTTTATCCGTCATATTATTTTGCTCCTTATTTTTTTATTATATCATGTATCTTGCATTCTAAAAAGAAAAGAAGCGATTGTATTTATTGTATATGAATAAATGATTGGTTTCTTTCATTTTTTTGAAAATTATTTTACTTTCTTTTTACATATCAAACATCATTTTATCCATCTAAGATTTTTTTATAGGAATGTATTTAATCATTTTATATTTTAATATAAAAAAGAAAAGAAGATGATTCCTTCTTTTCCAAAGTGTGAGTTTGAGTTTATATGTTATTTATATTGTATAGAGTTTTTATATATTCATAAATATATTTCATAGCTTACTTTAAATTATCACTTCTCCTTTCGTAGTTTTATCTTACTAAATTTTTATGAAGTTTGTGTGAAGTCCCAGTGAAAGAATAGCAAACTTTACACTACTTTTTTTTCTTTTCTTTTTGACATTTAAAATAAAAATTTGTTCCTTTTCCTTTTTCACTTTTTACGCCATATTCATAATGATGTTTTTCTAATATATTTTTTACAATCGATAATCCAATTCCAGTTCCAACAATATTTCTTTGATGATTTTTTTCATTTTTATAATATTTATCCCAAATTAAATTAATTTCTTCTGGGTCAATTCCTTTTCCACTATCCATGATTTCAATTAAATATTTACTTTTTTCTTCGGTAATACATATCTTCACCGTTTTATTTTCTCCAGTATAATTGATGGCATTATTAATTAAATTATAGATAACTTGGTTAATTTTATTTTTATCTGCCGTTATAAAAGCTTGAGGTGGCATTTCTATAATAAATTTATAATTTTCCGTTTCTTTCATAATTTCATAACGCTTTAGTATTTCTTTAATTTCTTTTGTTAAATCAAAGGTTTCTTTTTTTAAAATATCAGCATCTGCTTGCATTTTGGATAAATTTAAAATATCGTTTACTAATACATTTAAGCGATCGGTTTCTGAAATAATGATGTTTAAATGTTCTTGTCTTTTTTGTTCATCTTGAAATGAGATATCACGTATCATTTCAGCGTAAGCTTTTATCATCGTAAGTGGTGTTTTTAAATCATGAGAGACATTTGCCATCAAATCTCTTCTTAGTTCATCCGTTTTAAAAAGTTCTTTTTGAGCATTGTTTAAATTTTCCGCTAAATCATCAATTTCTAAGATTCCATTTTTTTCAAATTGGATTTCATGATTCCCATATCCAAGTTTCTTAGCTTTTTCAGATATGTCAATAATTGGTTTGGTAATTTTATGGGATAAAAAATAAGCAATCGCACAAGAAAAGATAATAGCAATAAATGTTAAATATATTAGTTGTTGTTTTAACACAATCGACGCATTACTTAAATCTTCTAATGTACTATAAATATAAATATATCCATTATTTTTTTGAATTCCATATAAGTAAGCTTTGGCTTTGTACTCTTGATTTACCAAGCGAATTGCTTGCGTCTTATTTCCTGATTTTATGATTTCTAATTTTGCTTTATTAATATCTTGATTGTCTTTTCCAAGTTCGCAACCAATCATTCTTGTATTATATCCAATGGTTTCATAAGAAGTGATGTATTCAATACACACTTCGTTTTCGTATGCAATTTTTTCTAAGTTTTCTGCTAATTTATATTCATTGGATTGTTCTACGGAAAGTGCTAATTTATCAATTGTTTTTACTTGAAGATACTCATAAGATACGGTTAAATAAACGATTTGAAAAAACCAAAGAAGTAAAAGAATAGATACACTAAATAAAACTAAGTAAAGTAAAACTTTAAAATTTAAACTACTTGTTTTTTTCTTTGTATTCAAATTTATAACCTACTTTTCGAATCGTGGTAATAAAATCACGATATTTTCCTAATTGATTTCGTAATGTTTTTACATGTGTATCAACAGTTCTATCATCTCCATAAAAATCATATCCCCATATATTTGTTAAAAGTTGTTCTCGGGTTAAGGCAATGTTTTTATTTTCAATAAAATATTTTAACAATTCATATTCTTTCGGTGTTAAATTAATTTTTTGATGATCAACAGTTACTTCATGAGCAGTAATATCAATTTTTAAACCATCAAATTCATAGGTATCTGGATTCATATTTTTTTCATTACGCTTCGTAATTGCTTTAATCCGAGCAACCAATTCTTTTGGACTAAAAGGTTTACTCATATAATCATCAATGCCTATTTCAAAACCGAGTAATTTATCAATTTCATCTTGACGTGCAGATAACATCAAACATGGAATATCTTTGATTTTTTTGATTTCTTTAATGGATTGATATCCATCCATTTTCGGCATCATAATATCCATAATAATAAAATCTGGTAGCTCTTTTTCAACCATTTCTTTTGCTATTAATCCATTTTCAGCTTCTAAAACTTCATATCCTTCCATTTTTAAATATTCTTTAATAACTTCACGAATTAATACTTCATCGTCACATATTAAAACTTTGATAAGAATCACCTCTCGTTTCTTTAATATTATAGCAAAATTGTGAAATTAAAATGAAATTTATAAAAAAAAGAAGAATTTTTTCTTCCTTTTTCACAAAATTATTTTTATCATTGTAAATCTATTTATTTTAATTCATTTTTTTGTTTTAATCTTCTAATTCAACGTTATGATAAATTTCAGTAACATCTTCAATTTCATCTAGCATTTTGTAAAGTTTTTGAAAAGTTTCTAAATCTTCTTGTTCTAACTTGACTTTATCTTTTGGATACATTCCAATTTCATCTAATTCATAAGTAGCATTGGGAATTATTTGCTCGATTGCATCTTTTACTTTATTATGATCCGTTGGTTTTACGGTGATAATGATTTCACCATTTTCATTTTCAAAGTCAATAAAATCAATATTGTTTTCAACTAAAGCATTAAATAATTCTTCTTCTTTGTCACTTTTGACACTTATAATAGCTAAATAATCATAATTATAAGAAACTGAGTTGGTTACTCCTAAAGATTTATGTACTTTATTAAAAGCAGCTCTTACAAAACCAACTGTACGATTTACATTATCCGTAAGCGTTTTAATAATTAAAGTAGAAGCACCAGGCCCAAATCCTTCATAGATTACGGTTTCATAATCTTCTCCTCCAGCACCTTTGGCTTTATCAATAGCCCGATTGATAATATCATTTGGAACTTGTTCTTTTTTCGCTTTTTCTACAATTCGCTTTAAGGAAACATTACTTTCAATTTCTGGAGTTCCTTTTGTGGCTGCTAAGTAAATTTCTTTGGCATAGGTAGAATATAATTTTGCTTTGGCAGCTCCAGATTTTTGAATACTTGCTTTTCTTACTTCATAAGCTCTACCAAATAGTTGAATATTTAATTTCATATAAACACCTTTTCTCTCGTTATTTAGTATACTACAAAAATTTTAAACTTCCTACAAAATCATATACAAAATGTTGTTTTTTATTTGCTTTTTTTAAATAAGCAATTACTTTTCTAACATTATAAATTTGATAGTAATATATTTTTTCTTTTTCCATAATATATTCTATTGCTTTGATAACTGTTTCTCGTATGGATTTTGTTCGAAAGAAATTTTTTACTCTTCGATAATTTCTTTCCTCAATTTTTCTCGTAATAAATTTAAAATAAAAATCAGATTTTTTATAAAAAGTATATTTATAACCATCATAGTTTTTTAAGACTCTTAAAGTATCATAATATCCCATGTAAATGTTATCTCTTATTTTTTCTTCTTTGATACCTATGATTGGTCCGACACTTCTAGAAGGCTTTATCATGGTTATGTCTATTTTTTTCTTTAGTTTTCTTGTAATGTTAACACTTAGTCCAATATTAACCCGCACAACGTAAACTTTTGTATATCCTTTGTCAATTAGCATATTGACAGGACTGTTGTCGTAAAATCCACCGTCAATATAAAAATTGCCATCTACGGTTTTTTTCATACGAAATAAAGGTAAATAACAGCTCGCCAAAATATATTCATGAATTTTTCCTGGTTTCATATCTTCTTTAAATAAATACATGGGTTTCATTTCATTTAGTTTTACGGTACATAATCCAAAATCTTTAGAACTATTTATTAATTCTTCTTCATTAATATGTTCTTTTAATATTTCTTCTAAACCTTCGGTTCTTACTCCTCGATTTTTTAAAATTTTCAATCCTTGTTTTAAAGTTAAACGTACCATTTTGAAATTGAATTCTCTTTTTTTTACTTTTTGCATATATTCTTCATCAAATCCTAAGACGGACGATACGTTCACGGTTTGCCAAAATTCTAATAATTCTTCTTCTTTTCCACAAGCAAGCATAGCACTATTAAAAGAACCAATACTTGTGCCACAAAATCCGTCAAATAAAATTCCACAATCTTTCATGGCATAGTAAGCTCCTATTTGGTAAGAACCTTTCGTTCCTCCCCCTTCTAATGCAAGTCCAATCACATTATCACCATGAGTAAGGTTAATATTACTCCGAATCCCATTCCATAATAAATAAATTTTTCTTTTCGATTCATCCAAATTTCTTTTAAAAGTTCAAATATTGCAATGTATAGTAACATTCCAAAAGTAACACACAATAAAAATGATAATACGTTTTTAGAAATCTCTTTGTTCAATAAAAATAAAATAAATGCTCCAAGAAAACTAGATATGGTTAAGAAAAACATAGTAAGAAATTTTGTTTTCTTTTTGGTTTTACTATAACCCATTCCCATTGCAATTTCTATTCCCAAAGGAATATTATGTATAGATACGGCCAAAGACATCATTAATCCTGTTTTATAGTCTGTTAAACTAGTAACATAAATTGACATTCCTTCTATAATATTATGAAGAATTAATGACAGGGAAGTAATAAATCCTATGTGAAATAAATGTTCATTGTGTTCCACATTATTTTTTTCATTTTCTTTATGTTCATGGTGATGATGTGGAATAAAATGATCGAATAGTTTTAATAGTCCCATACCACATAATGGTAAAATGAAAATATATATAAAGTTTTTAAAGCGAGAATAAAAGGTTACATTTTCTTTTATTTCTGGAATTATATCAAAAAAGATCATTCCCATTATTACAATGAATGCCATACCAATTGCAAAAAGAGTTAGTTGTTGTTTTTTATTGATTCGTTTCGTAATTAAAATTCCACTTAGGAAAAAAAATCCAACGAGTAAAGTTAAAAATAATCCATTTATATTTGCCAATTTAAATCACTTCCTGCCGTTATTATAACAAAATTATTGAAAAAGAAAAAGAGACTCTAATGAGATGGAGTCGCTTCTATTTTTAATTTTCCTCGGAATGTACCTTCGGTTAATTCAATTTGATTATTATCTGGATCATTTTCTAGCCATAAACGGAATAATAATTGGTCCGTAGTATTTGGAGCTATGGTTAAAACCGTTGAATTTAAAGTAATGTCTTCAACTGAAGTAACAGCTTTTTCTTCTTCTATTTCACTTGGTGTATCACTTCTTGTAGCATTTTCGAAATTTCCATTTGCAATTTCACTTTCTCCATTTGAAGTAATACGAACTAATTGCCATTTAAAATATTTGCTATATAAATTTTTAGATAATTGAATATCGGTTAAGTAAATATAATATTTGCCATTGACTGTTGATGTATCTGCACTTGTAACAGAAAATTCTACCTTTTCTGCTTCAGCTACTACATTAGAAGCATCTAATAATTGTAATTTAGCATTATTAATTGCGGAAGCGGTTGTAAGAGTGCTACTTAAATCTAATCTTCCAGCGGTCGTTTCATCAATTTGGCTATTTCCACTTTTATTGGCACTATAATATGCGTAACTTAAACTTACACCTAAAACGACAATGGCTACTACTAAAATGCCGATTTTAATTGCTTGATTTTTCATTACTTTTTTTTCATTGTTTTCATTCATAAGTATCTTCCCTATCTAAATAACATTATATCGAAATTTTTTTATTAATTCAATCATCTATTATTTGTATTTTTAAGGTTTAAAAGAAACAATATATAGTTTTTTTTCTTTTTCAATCATTATAATCGTGCCTTTATTGTCGTATCCTAAATTTGTTTCATAATCCCAAGATAATTTTATTTCATAAGCAACATATTCCGTTTCTTCCATTTGATAATTTGTTTGTTCCATCGAATCAATTGTTACTGTTTTTACTATTGGTAGTGTTTGTGTTCTTGTTTTATAGGAGTCATCTTCTACTGTTTTATAAATGGTATCTAATACTTTTGCCCGAAAAGAATTAAGGGCATTTTCATAAATATATTCTAAACCTCCAATGTCATATTTACTTACTTTATTTTGGATGGTATATAAATCAATAACAAATAATTTTGCAAGATATTTCGCATATTCTTCCATAAATTCTTCGTTCATTTCATTTTTTGATTCCAATAATTCTTTTAGTTCTTTAAACGTGGTTGCAAATAATTCACTATCTCGATCATCTAATGTATAAAGATATCCTTCAATTTGGTTCGTTACTTTGGCTACATTGGTAATGGGATTATCTACTACTTCTACTTTTTTAAAAAACTTCGTATATAGAAAAAAACCACACCCAGCTAGAATCAGTAGAATGATGAGAGTAAAAATAATTTTATATTTTTTTTTCATTTTCATTTTTGGATCGCCTCTTTATTTCTCTTAAAGTCCATTATATCATGAGTTATTTTGTTTATCAAATTCCTTTTATGTGATATTATGTAGGAAAAATAAAAGGAGTTTTTATGAAAGTAATTACAATCAAACAGCCTTTTGCAACTTTAATTGTAGAAGGAATAAAAGAGTATGAATTTCGAACTTGGAGAACAAATTATCGTGGAGAAATTTTGATTCATGCTGGAAAAAGTGTAGATAAAAAAGCTATGAAAAAGTTTGAACATTATGGCTTTACATACCCACGTGGTTGTATTATCGGTAAAGCCTTTTTAACAGATTGTATTTTTATAGATGATAAAGCAAGAAAAATGCTACAAAACAAACATAATCTTGTTTATGAAAGTATTATTCGGCATACTGATTGGAATGGGTATGGTTTTCAATTAGAAAAGGTTGAAAAAATAAAGCCAATTGAAATGAATGGACATTTAAGTTTGTGGAATTATGATGATAAAGAATCAATAATGATTTCAAAATAGTAAAAAAGATTATAAATAAAAAAAGAAGAGTTTTCTACGAACTTTTCTTTTTTGTCTTTTTTATATTTCTATTTTTAAGTAGTCTTTTATTTGGATAAGAATTCACAAACCAAGTTACTAATTTCAGTTGGATTTTCAATAGTTAGTCCTTCAATTAATCTTGCTTGTGCATATAAAATTTTTGTATATTTTTCTAATGATTCAAAATCTTTTTTCTGAAATAAAGCTTCCAGTTTTTTTCCTATTTCATGATTTTCATTAATTTCCATCGTAACTTCCGCTTTTACATTTTGATTGTTTGGCATTGCGTTTAATACTTTTTCCATCTCTACCGAAACCTCACCTTTGCTAGTTAAGCAAACAGGATGATTTTTTAAACGGTGAGTATATTGAATATCGTTTACTTGTTCTTTTAAATATTCTTTCATTTTTTGAAATAATTCTTGATTTTTTTCATTTGCTTTTTTTAGGGCAAGTTTTTCTTCTTCACTATCTAAATTCATTTTTTCATCGGCTACATTCATAAATTTTTTGCCCGCATAGTCTTGCATTGTTTTTAACACAAATTCATCCATATAATCTGTCAAGTAAAGAATTTCAAATCCTTTTTCTTTGACACTTTCTACTTGTGGTAATAAATCTATTTTTTCAATTGTTTCCCCACAAGCATAATAAATCATATCTTGTTCATTTGACATATTTTCTAAGTATTCTTTTAAAGTAATATATTTTTTTTCTTTCGAAGAAGTGTAAAGCAATAAATCAGCCAACATTTCTTTTTTCATTCCATAACTACTATAAATACCATATTTTAATTGTGTTCCAAAGGTTTCAAAAAATTTTTCATAATTTTCTCTTTCTTCTTGTAACATCGTTTCTAATTCTTTTTTTATTTTGGTTTCTAAAGTTTTTGCTATTTGTTCTATTTGGAAGTTTTCTTGAGTTGTCTCTCTAGAAATATTAAGAGAAATGTCTTCACTATCGACAAGACCTTTTACAAAGCTAAAGTAATCTGGTAATAAATCACTACATTTTTCCATTATCATGACACCTTTAGAATATAATTGTAAACCTTTTTCATATTCTTTGGTGTAATAATCGTATGGAGCATGAGATGGAATAAATAGTAAACTAGTATAACTTACTCTTCCTTCTACTACATTACGAAATGTATGAATTGGCTTTTCATAATCGTAAAATTTATCCGTATAAAAGTCATTGTATTCTTCTTCGCTCTTTTTACTGTTTGTTTTTTTCCAAATTGGAATCATACTATTTAAAGTTTTGTCTTCTGTTTCGGTAACGGTTTTTTCACTATCTTCTTTTTTTGTTTCTCTAGTTATCATCATTTTAATTGGATAACGAATGTAATCCGAATATTTTTTTATTAAACGTTCAATGGTATATTCTTCTAAAAATTCATCATAATTTACTTCTTCTGAATTTTCTTTTAGAGAAAGTACAATTTCTGTTCCATTTTCTTTTTTTTCACATTCGTTAATGGTATAACCTTCTGCACCAGTTGAACTCCAACAATATGCTTTGTCGGAATCGATACTTTTACTTTTTACTTCGACTTGATTGCTTACCATAAAAGCAGAATAAAAGCCAACTCCAAATTGTCCAATAATATCAATATCTTTCTTTTTGTCATTCTTTTCTTTAAATAACTCAGAGCCACTTTTCGCAATGGTTCCTAAGTTGTTTTCTAGTTCTTCTTCTGTCATACCTACTCCATTATCGGAAATGGTAATAGTTCTATTTTCTTTATCTAGCGATAGACGAATTTCTAAATCTTCTTTTTTCGTTTTTATATTTTTTTCTGTTAGAGAACGATAGTATAGTTTATCGATGGCATCACTAGCATTTGATATTAATTCTCTTAAAAATATTTCTTTGTTCGTATAGATTGCATTTATCATCATATCTAATAATTTTTTAGATTCTGCTTTGAATTGTTTTTTCTTCATTTCATCACTCTTTTCTAATTAAAAGAGTATCACTCATTTTAGCACTTGTCAATATATAGTGCTAAAGAAACTTTTGTGATTTTTTATTTGAAAAAAATTATCTTTATTTTTAACATTTTAAAAAGACCCCACAATTGTAAACTTGAAAAAAATCCTTATAACTTTTTTGCAAAGCATAGTATAATAAAGATATTGAAAAAAGGATGTTAGATATGGGAAATTGGAAAATGACAGAATATACTGTTAAAAAGTTAAATGATGATATTGAGAATAAAAAAATTACTGTTCCAAAATATCAAAGAGGTGCTGTTTGGAATAAACAGCAAAAAGATAAATTAATTGATTCTATGAATAAAGGATATCCATTTGGTTCTATTTTACTTTATGAAAAAGATAACAATCGGCAAATTATTGATGGTTTACAAAGAAGTACCACAATTATTGAATATGTTAAAAATCCTGCTAAGTTTTTTACCGATGAAAATTTAAACGATGAAATTATGAATGAAATTATAGAAAAATTAAATGTAGTAGGAAATAAAAATGAAATGAAATTGAAACTAATTGATATGATTAAACAGTGGGTTTTAAATAATCATAGCACAATGCAAGATATTCAAAGAATGCAATATGGAGACTTAGCGGATGAAATTATCAAAGAATGGCCTACAGCTTTGAGCGAAAAAGATAATATTAAAACGCGAATTAAAGGAATGTTTCAAGAATTTCAAGATATTTGTCAAAATATTTCGAATGTTCCGATTCCTGCTTTAGTTTATGAGGGTGATGAAAGCTTACTACCAGAAATTTTTGAAAGAATAAATTCTCAAGGAGCAAAATTAACCAAACATCAAATTTTTTCTGCAACTTGGCAGGATATTGTTGAGATTAAAGATACTCAATTTTATGAGATTTTAACTAATAATCGTGATCGATATGAGAACATGTTGGATGAAAGTATGGAATTAGAAGAATATAATTCTATTCAATTTATGAGAGATAAAAAAGTTACTATCTTTGAACTCGTGTTTGGATTTGGAAAAATGATTAGTAGAAAATATCCTTATTTATTTAATTTTGATGAAAAAGATAAAACAAAAGTAGAGAGTATTGGTTTTAATTTGATTAATGCTTGTTTGGTACAACGAAGCTCTAATTTAAAAAGATTAAATATCAATTTAAAAAATTATGTTGGATTGGATCAGATAGAATTATTTCTTACAAAAGTCTTATCAGCAATTGAATACGTTGATAAACGATTAGGAGCAGGAACAAAATTTAAAGGAAATACACGTGGAAATTCAAAAATTCGACCTTTACATTCTGAATTACAAATCGTGTCTATTATTGCTACGGTTTTTATTAATCGACATGCTAATTTTCAAACAAATGAAAAAGGAGATGTTTTAAATTTAACATTTGATATTTCTACAAACTCTAACAAATGGACAGAAATGAAAAATACGTTTGATCAAAATATATTAAAAATTTATGCAATGGATATATTAGGGCAAAAATGGAAAGGTTCTGGAGATAAAAAATTAGATAATATAATCATTGAAAATTATTATTATGATAGAGTCATTAGTTGGGAAAATTTTGAACAAGTATTAGATGTTTATTACAATACAATTAATAGTGAAAGAAATGAGAGAAAACAAGTTGCTAATCCAAAAGAGCCTGAAAAATTAATATTAAATTTAATTTATGCTTTTATTTTCCGTGCTTCCGATCAAAATGACGATTCAAATTATGATATTGAACATTTAGCACCAAAAGCATTGATGAAAGAAAAAATTTATACTAGTTTATTTGTTAATAATTATCGACCTATGAACTAAAATATTTCAAAAAAATTTTTATAAAAAAGGTATGAAATTTACTTTTTTGATAATTATGCCTTCCAATAGAATCATCAAAAATGATGGTTCTTTTTTGTCATTATAACAGTTTAATAATTGAAGTCAATATCTATTTCAGTTGTTGTGTAAATCTCCATTTTCAAAGAACATTTTTGTTAAATCCTGCCTTCATAGATGATAGATAGTTGGTTATAAATCATATCCCATCCATGAATTCTACCTGTCCATTTTTTTGTCACATTGATTGTCTCTAAATATAGTGTTTTTCACAAAGCTTGATCGGTTGGAAATATTGGTCTTTTTTTATTTACAGATTTATATCGATTATTAATGATTCTATTGCATTCGTTGTATACATAATTTTCCTTATTTCTGGAGTAAATTTGAAAAATGTAGATAACGATTCCAAATTATTTAACCAACTATTGATTGCATGAGGATATTTACCTTTCCATTTTTCTTCTAATTTTAACAATTCCTCATATCCAAGTTCTTCGTTAGGTGCTTGATAGATTCCTTTAAAATCCTTTGCTATCTCTTTATAATCTTTGTATGATACAAATTTTAAACTCGTTCTAATTTAATGAACAATACATCTTTGGTACTCACAACTTGGATATACTGCTGTGATTGCTTCCTTTATTCCAGAAAGTCCATCTGCACATAGAATTAATATATCTTCTACTCCTCGATTTTTTAAATCATTTAATATATTTGCCCATACCTTTGCTGATTCATTCTCTCCAATTGTGATGGATAATACTTCTTTTTTCCCTTCTTTACTTATTCCTAGTACGATATATGCTGCTTTTTTCACCACACTTCCATTACTTCTTACACTAAAGTGAGTGGCATCTATAAAAAGGATTGGGTAAATTCGATCTAATTTTCTTTTCTGCCATTCTTGAATTTCTGGCATGATTTTATCTGTGATATCATTAATCATATCGTCACTTAATTGACAACCAAATAACTCATAGATTTGATCCTTAATTTCATTGGTTGTCATTCCTAAGGCATACATGGATATAATTTTATCTTCGAATCCATTGATACTTTTTGCATAAGGTGGTAATAAATCACTTTTACATTCTCCCATTCGATCTCTTGGGATACTTACTGGTATGCTTCCATAGGTTGTATTGATGTTTCTTTCTTTGTAATATCCGTTTCTACTATTTTCATTATCACTTTTTTCATGTTTCGAATATCCTAATTTTGTTTCCATTTCTGCATCTAACATTTTCTGTAATGCTGGGGCCGAAAAGATTTCTCATCATTTCTTGCATATCATCCATGTTTTTAATCGTATGTTCATCCATATATTCATTGATTTCTTTTGGTAATTCATTTTTTTTCATTTTAAAAGCCTTCCTTTTTCTATTTTATCATTTTGGAAGGTTTTCTTCTATTTACACAACTTTTTCTATACTCTCGATTTTTTATCTTTTATCTTTTTTCTTTTTATTCCACCAAGTACCAGTAAGTGAACAGCCTCCACCAATAAATATAAATACTATCATAAATATCCAAAATTCCATATTCTACCTCCTCGTATAAAATTTTTAAACTATAATTTTTTCATTATAAATATTTCAATTATAAAAATAATAAATGTTATTAAACCTGTCAAAATTGCTAACAAAATCTTTTGATAATTTCTTTTTCCTATTTCTTGTTGTACTTCTTCATAAGATAATGATTTATTTTCCATAAAAGCAATAATTTCTTTATAAGTTTGAATGTCATTATTCTTTTTAAACTTCTCAATGATTGTTGCTGTTACAATTGCTGTTACAAAAAACATTGCCCAAATAATAGCACCAATATATCCATCTATCTTAAATAACGGATATGCACTAAACATTAAAATTAACATTTCTACTAGGAAAATATAACTTATTATATTAAACTTTTCTATTTTCTCTTTACTAATTATTTTTTTCATCTCCTCTATATCTCCTTTTATAAAATCATCTAGAGTTACATGAAAGATGTTAGATAAGATGGTTAAACTTTTTATATCAGGGTAACTTTTACTTGTTTCCCAATTAGAAATCGTTTGTCTTGAAACAAATATTTTTAATGCTAATTCGTCTTGTGAAATATTTTGTTTTTCCCTATATTTTTTAATTCTTGCTCCAACATTCATTTTGCACCTCCAATTACATTTTATAGAAGAATGATATTTTTGTCTGTCAAAAGTCTTTGACATCAAGCTATTATAATGAATTGTAGTAAATTATTCTTCATAATTATAACAAAAAAAGAACAAATCATAAACACAATTTGCTCGTTAAATTTGTAATTTAGTGAATAGTATGTGCAGTAATACCCTACTTTGACAGTTTTATAAAAGCTAGACAAAATCTAGTTTTTTTGTCATTTATATATTGCGTACGTTTTCGTCT
>CAOKKL010000004.1 GCA_948469065.1 uncultured Mycoplasmatota bacterium
TAGTTAATATTTATTACTCTCGAATAAAAAGTTCGAGTTTCCTATCAATCTGGTGTCCTAGGGCAGATTCGAACTGTCGACTTACGACTTAGGAGGTCGTTACTCTATCCAACTGAGTTACTAGGACAAATCACTTTCTTATTCATTATAAAAAAAGATGAAAAAAAAAGAAAGCACTTTTATAAAAAAATTTAGATCATTTAGTTTCAATTTCTTTGGTAATATTTTCACCTGTATGTGGAAATTTTGAAGAATAAGAAAAGTCCCCAAGAAAAAATATCAATAAAATAATGCAAATCCATTTTTGAAAACTTGGTTTCCAAGTTTGAAAGAACTGATCTAATAATGGTGCTAATAAATAAATAAAAACAAGTCCACCTATTCCAAAAAATAATAAGCCTTCTAAACAAATTCGTCCATGAAAATTCATAAAATATCCTGTATAATCCCACCATTTTAAATGCTTAAAAGTTTCTAAATAAAATGCTGTCCCATACTCTATAATTCCACAAATAATAATAGTGAATAGAAAGGTCAACCATGGTTTTTTTCGAACTTTTTGGAGTAAAAATAAAATCAATACTCCTCCACTCCCATAAATTGGCAACCAAGGACCATACAAAGCCCCACGATTTACAAAAATTCCTTCAGAGAATAAAAATAAAAATACTTCCCAAAGCCAACCAATAATGCTAAAACAGAAAAACAAAAAAACATAAGAGAAAAAAGAATAGCGACGTTCATAGTCCAAACTTTGAAATAGATCACGACTTTTATGTTGTTGTAATGGATATTTCTCTTCTGGATAATTTTTCAAATGTTTACGATTTTGAGTTAAATATAAATCATAGATAATTTCCTTCTTTACCTTTCCATAAAGTTTTCTAAGATAAATATAAAATTCTGACTGTGTTGCTTGATAATAAAGATTAGTATAAAAAAGATTAAATAAATTAAAAGAAAAAAGTCCCAATATAAAATATCCAAAAAAAGAGCAATCCAATAAAAATGCTTCCCATTTGTGTCGCCTCATCATTTGTTTTGATAGAAAAATAGCTTCTTTTCCAGTTAAATTTGGGTTTTCCGCTAATAAATAAGGAACCATTTTATAAGAATATGTTTTTATAAAACCACCTATAATTGTTAAAAACCATAAAAATTGAGTAATATTTTTTCGAAACATTGCCATAGACACATGAATACTTTTTCGAACTCGAAAAGGAAGTAAAGTTCGATTCATTTTCGTTTTTGAATATAAACGATTTTCTAAAAAAAATCGACATTGTCCCACTTTTAATAATTGTGACACAAAAATCCAATAAATGATTCCAATCATAATTCCAATCACAATTATCAAACCAGAAACAATTTTATCTTGAAAAAGAAATTGATTTATTACATTTAAAATTCCAAACAAAAAAGAACCAGATTTTGAAATACTATTAAAGACACTCCCTAAAAAACCATTTGCTTGATTCTCAACTAACTCTTCTTTATGAATTCCTGTTAAAAATTCATTTACAATATCAGTATTTGTCTTTCCTTCAATTGGATGAAACGAAAGAACATTGGTTACGTCACTCTTTTTTGTTTCTTGTACTACATTAATTAATGTACCACCAATGAGTAAAGTCACTAAAAAACAAACAACAAAACATCTTCCATAATTTACTTTGATTTGTTTTTTCGCATTTGCTTTCCAATATTTACGATTCATACTACCACCAATAATTACAATATTAATTTATCATATCAAATTTTTCAAAAGAGAACAAAAAAAAAGAGATAATCTTTCAAAATTGTAATATTTAAAAAATATATTATATATTGGTCTTTAATTATTGAAAAAATATTTTTCTTTTTTCATAATCTTTCTTTTATTTGTCATAAAAAAAAATAAGTAAAAGAAACTTATTTTTGCAATGTAATAACATTAAAGAAAAAAATTGTCCAAATTCCTAATACCAAACTTGCTTTAAATCGATACATTTCATAAATAGAAACAAACTTATCTACAAATGTAACAAGCCAACTTTCTTTATACTTTGGAAATACTTTACTTGAGGGAAACATATGGGAAAGTATAGCATTTTCTTGAATTATATTAACAGAAAAATACTTTTTGGCATTTTCTAAAGCAATTTCAGGATGTTTATAAAATGTTGTAGCTGTATTATATTTTTTTAATTGTTTATCTAAAAAGAAATCATGAAGCAAGGCTGCTCTTGTAATATCTGTATAATTCCAATGCAATCTTTTTGAAATTTTATAAGCTGATTTTGCAACACGAAGCGAATGTTTATAACGACTAATTCCATGGTGTAATTCATAATCTAATGCTTGAAATTCTTTTTTTTCTAAAATATCTTGTACAATTTTTTCAAACTCTCGACATTTTTTTGAAGACATGAAGTAATCACCTCGAACTATTTAAGTCTAACACAGGAAAGAAAAAAAGTCAAAATAGTCTTTATTATAATATATGCAATAAATGATATCATTTTTCCAAAAAATATACGAAAATTCTTATTTTATCTCCTATTCAATATAGCATAGAAAATAAAATGATAATACTAGAAATTCTTTTTTTTTTTTGCTATAATGTATTTATGCCTGCGTGGTGGAATTGGTAGACGCGTTGGACTCAAAATCCAATGGTACTTGTACCATGTCGGTTCAAGTCCGACCGCAGGCACCAGATTGATACCAAACTCGAACTTTTTGTTTCGAGTTTTAATATGCTTAAAATTATGCTATAATAACTATCAATTTCTAAATTGAATTTTGTCAACTTAGAAAAACACACTTGTATATTGACTTCATCAATGAACGTGTGATTAATGATTATATATTTTTTAGTGGGGGGGTATTAGCATGTTAAATTTTACTGATAGTGATAAGAAAGTTATTAACGATGTATATAAAATTATTTTACTTAATCTTAAAGATTATTTACAACAATATGATGTGAAAGGTGAACTAGAATATTCAAAGATAATTTTTTGCATGCTACATGGTGGTTTTTTTAGTATGAATAGGACAATTAGTTTTGATAATAACTACAACTATTTGGGATTGCCTATAGAAATAAGTCAAGGAGTTCAAGTTATGTACGGGATTTGTTGCTGTAGGCATGCTACAACATTTCTTTATAACTTATTGTGTACTTTAAAATTTAATCCGTCTTTAATATATGTTTGGATAGATAATGATACTGGTCTTTGGCGTAAAGTAAATCCCACAACCGAAAAAGCTAACCATATAGCAATTTTATTGAATAATAAATATATTATAGATCCAGCAAATAAATTTATTTTGCAAATGCAAAAAAATGGAGAATTAATATTGTTGGATTCGGAATACCCCAATCAATTAGGGACTTATCAAGAAGATAATATAGTCGTTATAGGAAAAGTTTTAAAGAAATATTATACTTATAGAAACTTAGGAATAAAAAATGTATATTCTTAAAAAGTTGTTGTACGTCCTTCCTTAGGGCACCAGATAAATGTTACTCGAACTTTTAAAAATTATAAGAGTTCGAGTTTTAATATGTTTAGAAATATAATAGATAGTTATATAAACTAAATTGAGGATAAAAATACACCTGTACATTGACACAAATAATGGAAGCCAGTATTTAACAACCAAGAATATAAGAAAAAAAGATGGAAGATATTGTAATTGGTTTCATTCTTGGATAACTTTCTATTATAACTACATAAAAATAGGAATCTTATCAGTTTCCCTTATCATGGATGGATTGATTTTACACAGAATTTTTTACACTCTCTTTACTCTACCTCTTTATATATTGAGGTAAATAATTCACTTTTTTCATCTTCTTCTTTTGGTAATATAGAAGTAATATCTGGCAAATCTTCTTTTGTTGCTAAACCAAAATAATCCAAAAACTCACTTGTAACTTTATATAAATTAGGCCTTCCAGGTAATTCGCTTTTTCCACTTTCCTTAACAAGACCCTTGGCTATTAATTTTCGTAAAGTAAAAGATGAACTAATTCCACGCATTTCATCTATTTCAACTCTTGTGATGGGTTCATTATAAGCTATAATAGCTAACACTTCTAAAGCAGAAGAACTTAAACCATTATGTTCTTGGTTGTTTATTAAAAACTTTTGATAGTAAGGTTTATGTTCTTCTTTCGTGGTTAATTTAAACGCATTTCCCAAATAACGAATTCGAAGTCCCCTATCCTCTTTTTCATACGATTCTTTTAATTGTAATAATAGATTCTTCACTTCTTCTTTTGTAATATCCAAAATACGACTTATTTCCTCTAACGTTGTACCCTCATCTCCAACAACAAACAAAATTCCTTCTAATACACCTAATAAATTCATTTAAATAACCTGACTTTCAATCCAAATTTGTTCAAAATTATTTTCTTGACGAACAATAATTTCTTGATTTTTTATCATATCCAAAAGAGCCAAAAATGTAACTACAATATAATCTTTTGTACGAATTTCAAATAATTCATCGAATGTAACTTTTTTCTTTTCTTGTAAAATATTTCGAATTCGAATTCTTCTAGAATCAATACTAATTTCTTTTCGGGTAATTTTTGTATTCACTGGCTCATGAAAATGAATTCTTTCTTGTAAACCTAAAAATGCTTGTAACAAATCATCAATTGTTATTCCTTCATTTATCAAAGTAGGAGCTTCCATGTACTCTTTTAAGCTTTCTGGAACTTTTGTATAAATATTTCCACGTTTTTCTTCGAGTTCTTTAAAAGACTTCGTAACTTCTTTATATTTTTGATATTCCAACAGTCTTGTTTTTAAATCTTCCTCACTTTGAATTCCATATTCGCTTTCTTCTTTTTCCTCTTCTAATGTTTTACCAATTAACATTTTACTTTTTAAATGAATTAATTCAGAAGCCATTACTAAAAATTCACTTGCAACTTCAATATTCAGATCCTGAAGATTATGAATATATTGTAAATACTCTTCAATAATCTTTTCTGTATTAATTTCATAAATATCCATTTTCATTTCTTTAACAAAATGTAAAAGTAAGTCCAATGGTCCTTCAAAATCGTTGATGGAAACTCGATAATTCATGTTTACTCCTCCAAAATTATATCGTTAATTCCAATTTTTGTATTGTATCTAATTTTTCATAAAAATCATACCAAGAAAAAACACGATAAATATTTGCTCTTCGACATAATTCATTATATTTTGCATGAAAGCAAACAACTGGAATATGAAATGAAATTTTACTCATACTATCTGGATTATGATCCAAGAATAGATTAATTTCATATTTTTTAATCAATTCATAGCTTATCATATCAGAAAATATTAAAAAATCAAAATAAATATGATGTTCTATTAACCATAATTTTGTTTCTTTCATTATTTTTTCTTTCGTTAAATAATCAGATAAATAAGTACGAGAACAAAACAAATAAATAAAATAACCTTGTTCATGTAAATTTTTTATAATTTCGGAGGCAAAAGGTCTTGGAACTTCTTTTAATATATAAAATTCAAAATAGCGGTCCCAAAAAGATGGCTTTATGGACTGTTTACCTCGATAATTTCCATGTTTATGAAAAATTTCATTTACAGAACAACCTCGTGGATTTTTCAGTTCCATTTCTTGTTCAAAATAAAACTTACTCCCATAATTGAATTGAAACTGTTCTAAATTGGTAATGACCCCATCAATTACAATTCCTATGTTCATAAGTTATCCCTCGCATTTCTTAAAACTTCAACTACTTACTACATTTATAATTCATAGCGGAAAGTTCAAAAAACACAACTTTTCCTTCTGTATCTTTCCCATAATAAGCTACATTGTTAAGCGTATTTTGAATCACCCGATCTTTAAAATCTACTTTAGATAAATCTATAGTGGTGGTTGAAGTAAACCCAGTTGCAACTTCTACAATATTAGAAGTAACTCCCTCTAACGCATTATATTTACTAGCCATTTGACGATAATCCGTTAAAAACTTAGAATAATCTGCTTTGGAAGAAGAATAATTAAAAACATCCGTTATTTTTTGCAATTTTTGTTCCTCATTAAATTGATAAGTTATCTTTTCTTCATTTTTAGTACAAGTTAAAAGATAAGTATTATCATTTTCTTTTTCCAAATCAATCGCCGGATAGTCATTTTCCATTTTTTCTTCTAATCGAAATTGGACAATTTGGTCTTTAGCTATATTTAAATCAAAAGAATAATTTTGACTATTTCCTTTACTTAGATTCTCACTTGGTAATTTTATCCGTTGCAATAGCATTTTATCTTTATCGTACAATTCTAAATATAATTTGTGAGTAACTAAATAATTTTTTGATTCGGAATTGTTAGTAACAATAAAATAAATTTGTTTTTCTTCTAATCGAAATTCTTGAAAAGAAATTCCTTCCACATTCACACTTTTTGTTTCTGAAAAATTATAAAATTGAATATCTTCTATTTCGTCATCTGTTGTTTGATTTGGTTTCTTTTCATCACTCGTAATTTTTTCATTATTTTTATTTTCACCATTCAAATAATTTGTAATCGATGGAAGTCCTACAACAAAGCCTATGAAAAGAATAAATATTACAATAAGAGGCCAATTACTTTTTTCTTTATCATCTATAATACCAATTACACTTGGAATCAATTCTTCCTTACTAAATTCCACTGGTGGAGTATTTTGTTTTTCTTTTTTCTTTGCCATAATTTACTCCCTTTCATTCTTATCATTAATTATAGCAAAAAAAAAAAAGAGTTTAAAGCCCTTTCTCTTTCGATCTATAATTTATAAATTTAAAGCGCTAGCACAATGCGAAAACCAATATTTACATTCACACTACCATAATTAGTAAAAATAGAATCCCAGTTAAAAGCCATACTTTCTTTTCTTTTTCTCTCATTTACTCCACCACTTTCGTTTTATCTTAATATATCTCTATCTATCTATCTAATTATAGTTTACCATGTTTTTTATAAAATAAGTATTTTTTTACTTTTATTTTTAAATTTTTACAAGTAATATCAAAAAAAAAAGACTTTGTTTTAAAGTCTAAATTATACCATTTATGCATTAAAAAAGTAAGAACTCAATGACCAATTTTAGGTAATATAAGGTCGTTCTTACATCTTTATTATAATACTTCTTTTTATTATAAAAAGACTATTAACAAAATCTTTTGTCAACAGTCTGACTCTTTTTGTCACAAAAGAGATTCTTTTTATAATTTTTCTTTGAAACTTTTTAATCTTTTGGTTTAAATATTAAAGTCAATACAAACGAAAAGATAATTGCACTTACAATAGCAGCAGACGATTTTGTTAAAAGTCCTGAAAAAAATCCTAAAATACCGAATTCTTGAAAACCTGCAATTCCCGCTTGATATAATAAATGTCCAAAATTTGAAATGACAACAGTTGCACCTGCTCCAGCCCATTTAATTAATTTTTCATAAATTCCTAAAAAAGATAAAATAGCACCCAAAACAGTAAATATACTAGTGACATGACCAGGTGTTAATTTTGTATTATCTAGTATCATTTGACCAAACATACAAATCAATCCAGACAACAAAAATGCATTGAAAAAAATCATTTTAAAACCTCCAAACTAATCGCGTGAGCAATGGCTGGTATGGTAATTTTTTGATTGACTAAAGTAGGACTATGTAAAGAACCTGTTCCAATTACCAAAATTTTACGAAACCGATTATTTTTTAATACTTTATTAAATAACACGAGAGGAAGTGCAATAGGTCCACTTGCACCTGCATAAACTTCTTGCGTTTCCAAATAAATTTCGGTAGCAGCATCCATATGATTTTTAATAGCAATACCATGACTACGCTTTAAATATTCACGGAAAATATCGGTTCCAACACTCCCTAAATCTCCCGTTACAATAACATCATAATAATCCACGGTTCGATTAAAATCCGATAAATGTTGGATTAAAGTTTCGGCTGCGGCTGGAGCCATAACAGCTCCCATATGTGTTGCATCTTTCATACCCTTATCAATAACGGTACCAACTGTAGCCCCTTCAATTTTTACTTTTGATTGGTCTTTTGAAATAATAGTCCCTACACTTCCTGTGGCTGTAAAAGTAGTTGTTTTTGGTTTTGGTGCTCCATATTCCACTGGAAAACGAAATTGTTTTTCTGCAGTTAAATTATGACTTGAAGCAAGAACTATGGCTCTCCTAGCCGTTTTTCCATCTAAAAGTCTAGCTCCTAAAATTAAAGATTCTACAAAAGTAGCACAAGCACTATATACCCCAAAATAAGGAATTCGATAAGATTTAGCAGCATAATTACTGACTCCAATTTGATTGGATAAATCTCCAGAAAGTAAGTAATCAATGTCACTATCCAAATATTTATTACGAAGAAGTAAATTATCTATAACCACTCGTTGCATTTTAATCTCTGCTTGCTCAAAAGTTGGTTCATTATAATAATAATCATCCATAACTAAATTATAGTCTTTAATTTTACCTTCTTTTTCTAGGGGACCTGCAACTGTAAAAGAATCGTTTAAAAATACATTACTAAATTTAATACTATCCATAAATCATCACCCCTAATATTGATAAAAAAAATGCGGCAATAATTCCATAAAGCAAAACACTACCAGCTAATTTAAAAAAGTTTGCTCCAAGACCAGTTATCATACCTTCTTTTTTATAATCCAAAGCAGCAGATGTTATCGAATGAGCAAAACCTGTGGTAGGAACAATTAACCCTGCTTTTGCTTTGGTAACCAAATTATCAAAAAATCCAAGTGCAGTACAAACGCTTCCAAATAAAATAATAAAAATACATAACCAAGTATAAGCTTCGACATTTTCCATTTCAAATGAAGTCATTAAAATAGTAACAATGACTTGGCCAATAAAACCTATTAAGCCTCCAATGCAAAATGCAACAATAGCATTTTTAAGTTTATTTTCTTTTGGTGTAATTTCATCTACTAACTTTTTATATTCATCTTGATTCATAAAATACCTCCACTCTTATTATTGGAAAAGTTAAAAAAAATATACAAAAAAATGACACCCTAAGGTATCACTTGATAATATTGTTTTATTTTTTCAATTCCTTTTTTTTCATATCTAGAAACCATAACTTGAGTCATATTTAACTTTTCGGCAGTTTCAGTTTGTGTCATATCTTCAAAATAACGACAATTAATAATTTTTTGTTCATTTTCATTTAAGGTTTTAATTCCTTCTTGTAATGTCAATGTATCATCCAATGAAACCTTTATAGGACTAGCAATCGTTTCATAATAACTTCTTTCTTCTTCCGGATTTTCATCTAAACTCATCATAATCGAACTACCTGATAAAATAATTTGTTCTACCAATTGTAAATCCATTTCTAAAAATTCTGCAATTTCTTGATTATTTGGTATTTTATTTAATTTTTGTGCCAAAGCACTACGAGTCATCTCAATTCTTTGATAACTTCTCAAAATATCTTTACTAACTTTGATATTTCTATTTTTAAAAGCAACTTGATACATTTCTCCAAAAACATATTCATAAGCATAAGTAGAAAACTTTGTCATTCCATTTTTTTGATAATTTTGATATGCTTTTACTATTCCAAGTGCACCTGCTTGATACAAATCCTCTTTATCTACATTATAAAATTTTTTAGCTACTGATTCGATCAACCATTCATTTTCCCTGATTATTTCTATATCTGTCATAGTATCACCTAAACTTGCAACGACTCAAAAACCATCCTTTCGCTTATCATTTGTTTTACTCTTAATCGTTTTACTTGATTTTTTATGTGTTCTGGAACTTCGCACAAATAGACTGTTCCTTGATTTTTTTTAATCTCATATTTTGTTCTTAAAATTGCATCAATTCCTGATTCATCTACCTTTGATACAGAAAGTAAATTATAAACCAGATATTTGATTTGATGTTTTTGGATTACTGGAGCGAGATAATTGTTAATTCTGGATGTATTTTTTTTTGTTAAACATCCATCAAGTCTTACAAACAATACTCCCCTACAATATTCCAAATCCATGTATAACATGAAAATTCTCCTTATCTATATATAGAATATAGAACATGTTAGCAAAAGAAGATACAACTTCGACAAAACTAGAAGAAAAAAGCAAAGATTTTTAGAAATAACGACAAAAAAAGACTTGTTTTAAAAGTCTAATGTTAGATCAATCTAATGAAAAATGATTTCAATCTATTCTTTTTTGTTTAAAACATTTTGAATCATTTCTTGGGCTTTTGTTACACTCTCTTCATCTGGTTTCATAACATAAGTGCTTATTCCACTCATCGAATAAACGCGAGCATTATCATCACTACCTTCTAAAATATTAGTTGTAATTTCCCAAGAAGCATTTTTATCAAGTTGCTTTTGTAAAAAAGATAAAATTTCATCATAGGTAAAGTTTGTATCAAATCCCCCATTAACAGCATTTAATATTTTCGTATAATTTTTTAAAATACTTGGACTAGCTATTTTATCAATCAAAGCTGACAATACAAGTTGTTGATGAAGGACTCGTTCACGATCTCCAGAAAGAAAACTTTTTCGTTCTCTTGAAAATGCAAGAGCTTCTTTTCCATTTAAATGATTTAATCCTTCTACAAAATTATAAGTTACAAATGTTTTTAAAGGTTCATCATAATAATGAGCCTTAAAGGCTTGATCACTTATTACATCAACTCCATCAACGGCATTCACTAAATTTACTAAAGAAGAAAAGTTAACTTTTACATAATAATCAATTTTCATCTGCAGTAAGCTTTCAAGTGCTTGAATCGATGTATCAATACCATATAAACTAGCATGTGTTAATTTATCTTTTGCACCATTTTTAGTTGTTAAAGTTATATAATAATCTCTTGGAATACTAGTCAATAAAATTTGATGTGTGATTGGATTTACAGTAGCAATGATATTGACATCACTTCTAGAAACTTGATTAATCATACCGTATTCATCATTTCCAGATAAATAAACACTAAACGCATTTTTTGTAATTTCTGAATCTCGATTTCGTCTTTTATTTTGAACAGTTATTGGAATTGTTTCTAATACCGTTATTTGGTTAGCAAACTCTTCATCCATTTCCACAAAAATATTTTTTTGAGCTTCTTCCATTACGATTGCACGAAAATTCTTTTGTAAAAGAGATTCTACTAATGTCGAATTATCACTTTCTTGAAATGTCAAAGAAGTTTTCTTCTTTAATTCCGTTTGCATAAGTTTTGCACCTTCTGAGTAATCTATAAAAGGAACTCCTATTTTTCCCGTCTTAATTTCTTTTAAAGAACCATAATTACTTGATTTTAAAACAATTACTTGATAATTTTCTATTCTTTTCCGTGGTTGAAATGCAGAAGTAAAAAAATTGATGGTAGCTGTTTCATAATAGATACAAATTCCAACAAAAATACTTAATACAAAAGATAATAAACATCCAATCATTCTCTTATTCCATTTTTTACTTTTTGTCAAATAATAAATCATAAAATTAAAACCTAAAAATATGAAAAATAGAATTAAAAAATAATGAAAGGGTAAAATACCTAAATGAAAAATATTCCATAAAAAAACAATACTAACAAACATAAATAAAATAAAAAAAGCGCGAAATAACATTGTTTTTTTCAATTTTTTCTTTTTTTGCTTCATCACAAAAGTCACCTTCCTATTTATTATACTAAAAAGAAACTTTTAGAAAAAGAAATCCTCCAAAACTTGACAAGAAAAGAGTAAAGAAAAATGACAAAGTTAAAAAACAATGTTATAATTTTAAAAAAGGAGAAATAAAAAATGTCAGATATAAATAATCATGAAAATAAAAAAATAATGGAAGAATTAATCGTAAAATTAATTCATAATGAACCACTAAAAACTATAGAATTAGCTTTATTAACATCTTATAGCTTGGAAGAAATGGCACAAGTTGCTATGCAAATTGAAAAACAGGAACTGCTAGCAAATTTACCTGCCATTGCTATATTAAGTCAATTAAGTATCCCATTTGGGGGAATCAATGAAAACTTATCAAATTCTAGTAATATGTCTAATTTTCAAAAAAATCTATTCATAATTGAACAAATAAGTTTGATTAAAAAATTAATTCACAATGAACCATTAACAAATGAAGAATTAGTTATATTAGCAAATTATAGTTTTGAAGAAATGGCACAAATTGCTATGCAAACTGAAAAACAGGAACTGCCAGCAAATTTACCTGCCATTGCTATATTAAGCCAATTAAGTATTCCATTTGGAGGAATCAATGAAAAACTATAACATCCGAGTGAAATATCAAATTTTCAAGCAAATGTGTTGGCTATTCAACAATATCAAGCTATGAATCAACAAAAAAATCAAAAAGGAAATTCACGATAATTTCCTTTTTTAATTGGTAGCAGTAATAAATCTTAAATTTCGACAGAAGAAATCCCATATATTAGCTTTTTCCACATCTTCCATAAGAACAACATCTTCTTGAAAAGATACCGAACCATTTTCGTCTTTTACAATCACTTTTCCAACAATATCTCCTTTTTTTAATGGTGCTTTTCCTTCTTGGAATTCAACTTCCCAAGAATAAGTTTTATTTTTATCATTAACAGAAGTAATTTCCGTGATATTCTTTTTTAAAGAAACTGGGACTTTTTCTTTCTTTCCAGCATTAATTGTAATTTCACCCAATACTTGATCTTGTTTTAAAATTTCTTTTATTTGATAAGAATTAAATCCATAATTTAGCATATTTATTGTATCATTACTTCGTTTATCACTAGTATCTGCTCCCATAACAACTGATAATAATCTCATATCATTTTTCTTTGCTGTTGTTGTAATACAATAACCAGCAGTTGAAGTAAATCCAGTCTTTAAGCCATCAACTCCATTATAAAATCGAACTAATCGATTGGTATTCACAAGCCATGTACTACTCCCATCTGGCTTTTTCAAATAATCTTCATAAATGCTAGTAAACTCTAATATTTTTTCATATTTTACTAATTCTTTACCCATTATGCTCATATCTCTTGCACTACTATAATGATCATTTGCATCCAAACCATGTGGATTAACAAAATGTGTATTATTTAAACCCAGACTCTTTGCTTTTTCGTTCATCATATTAACAAAATTATCAACACTACCGCCAACTTTTTCCGCCATAGCAACAACGGCATCATTTCCGCTAGCAATCGCGATTCCTTTTAACAGTTGCTCTACAGTATAAGTTTCTCCTTCTTGTAAAAATACTTGACTACCACCCATCAATGCCGCATTTTTACTTATCATTACAGAATCTGTCAGAGATATTTTTCCACTATCAATTGCATCCATAATTAAAAGCATACTCATAATTTTTGTCATGGAAGCTGGTGCCAATTGTTCATCGCTATTTTTCTCAAATAAAATGCGTCCTGTACTCGCTTCAATTAAAATCGCACTTTTACTATTTGGTGCCAAATCTTCATCCGCTTTTACAATTGGAATTAAAAATACTCCACCTCTAATAAACTTTATGTAAAGATGCAAAACTTATGAAAAAAATACGAAAAATAAAAAGAAATACAAAAATAAAAATGTATGATTTTGTAAAACAAAGAAGGAAAAGAAAAAAGAAACTTAGATTAATGATATAATCTAGAAAAGGTGATTGTATGAAAAAGAAAAAATTAAAAATAAAATACGTAAAAGTATTCAGTGCTAGTCTCGTGTTAATTTTAGGAGTATTATTTATTATAAAGCCTAAATGGACTAAAGAAAGTATAGATAGAATAGAATATTCTAATGAGGCGATAACCATTATGAAAGAAAAAAATATATTGGATGAAATAACCAAAAAAAAATATTCTAAGACCGTTGAAAAAATGTTAGAAAGTGGTAAATATGAAGAAAAGTATTTTGATGATTATACGAAAATAAATTGTCCAGAAAAAGAAAATTTTGAAGATTCCATTAACACTTTCTTAAATAAAAATTATACTCCAGAAGAAATCAATAATATTTTTGAATATTTAAATGATACCAATCAAAAGAAATTAAAAGAAATGGAACATGTTGATTTAAAAGACTACGTAAAAATTAGTAATTTAGAAGTAGATAAAATTGAGCGTTATGAAACTTATCGAATAGAGAAAAATACGAATATTCAAGATGCGGTAACAAAAGTAAATATTGGTTTAGATCTAGAATTTTATTCAGAAATTGAAACCATTCAAGACCCTGATTCTTACACCGTTTTATTAAATAAATATCGAGGACTTCCAGAAAATTATGTACCTCTTGATTTAACTCCTTTAAGCATTAATAAAAATTATAAATTACGCTCAAAAGCAGCTGAAGCATACGAACAATTACAAAGTGCTGCCCTACTTGATAATGTAAAATTTTTTCCATTTAGTGCATATCGTACGAAAGATTATCAGACAGGATTATATACAAAATATGTGGGACGTGATGGAAAAAATGCTGCCGATACCTATTCTGCAAGGCCAAGACACTCCGAACATGAACTTGGTCTTGCCGTTGATATAAGAAGTGATGGATTAAACGACAATTTAACAGAGGAACATTACAAATGGATGCTAGATAATTCTTATAAATATGGATTTATCGTACGTTATGCCAAAGGAACTACTCCAATTACTGGATACATTGAAGAACCATGGCATTTAAGATATTTAGGGGTAGATGTTGCAACAGATGTTCATAACAAAGGAATAACGTTTGATGAATATTATGACTTATATTTAAAAAATGAAAAATAAAAAAAGGATACTATTTAGAATCCTCTTTTTTTATTGGTTTTGGCAAAGCTTCTTTTCTAGAAAGATTTAATCTTCCTCGATTATCATAACCCATCGATTTTACGATAATTTCATCACCAACTTTTACAATATCATTGGTTTTTTCTACACGTTTATGATCTAACTGGGAAACATGGACCAATCCTTCACATCCTGGCCACAATTCAACAAAGCAACCAAATTCTTCTACTTTTACAACGCGTCCTGTATAAATTGCTCCAAACTCTACTTCTCTTACAACATTTAAAATTCTTTCTTTTGTTGTAGCAATTACTGCTGGATCAGTATGATAGATAATAACTCTACCATCATCTTCTAAATCAACTTTTACCGCATCTTTATCATTCACTGTACTGACATGACTTGATTCTAAAATGATTTTCGTAATCATTTCTCCCCCACGACCAATGACATCTTTAATCTTCTCAGGATTAATTGTAAATGTTTCTATTTTTGGAGCATAAGGACTTAATTCAGTTCTAGGATTTTCAATGATAGTACTCATCATATCTAAAATTTCCAAACGAGCTTTTTTTGCTTGAGCAAGAGCCTCTTTTAAAATCTTTTCTGTTACTCCTTTGATTTTGATATCCATTTGAAGTGCAGTGATACCTTTTTTTGTACCTGCTACTTTAAAATCCATATCTCCCATATGATCTTCTAAACCTTGAATATCAGTTAAAATCGTATATTTTTTATTATCTGCACTAGTAATTAATCCCATTGCAATTCCTGCTACTGGTGCTTTAATTGGAACACCTGCAGCCATCAAAGATAAACAACCTGCACAAATTGTTGCTTGACTACTACTTCCATTACTTTCTAAAATTTCGCTTACTACTCGAACCGTATAAGGAAATTCTTCTTCACTTGGCATTACTTGTGCCAAAGCTCTTTCTCCTAAAGCTCCATGACCAATTTCTCTTCGACCAGGACTGCCATATCTTCCAGTTTCTCCAACAGAAAATGGTGGAAAATTATAATGTAACATAAATCGTTTGGAATCTTCGATTCCAAGTCCATCTAATATTTGATGTTCTCCGATGGCACCTAGCGTAGTTGTAGCCAGACTTTGGGTTTGTCCTCTTGTAAAAACTGCAGAACCATGTGTTCTTGGAAGTAAATCAATTCTTGCCGATAACGCTCTTATTTCATCCATCTTTCTTCCATCGGGACGTATTTTTTTATCTGTTATTAAATATCTTACTTGAGCCCCTTCAATTTCTTCTAATAATTTACTAATTTGTTTTAATATTTCCTCTTTATTTTCGCTACTTTGATATAAATTTTCAAAATGTTCTAAAGTAGAAGCTTTAATTTCATCTATTTTACGATAACTTTCCAATTTATCTTGAATTTGAATGGCTTCTAAAATTGGAGTAGCAGCACATTCTTCTACTTCACGTTTTAAATCTTCATTCACTGTTGCAAGTGGAAGCATAACTTTTTCACAACCACAATCTTTAATAATTTTTTCTTGAAATTTACAAAGCTTTCCAATGGCTTCTTCTCCAAACATAATAGCTTCTAACATTTCTTTTTCGCTTAATTCTTGAGCTCCTGCTTCTACCATACAAATAGCATCTTTTGTTCCGGCTACAGTTAAATTTAATGTACTTTGTTCTAATTCTTCGGCAGTTGGATTAATAATATATTTTTTATCAATTTTTCCAACTACTACTCCACTTACAGGTCCATCAAATGGAATATTACTTATTCCTAAACACAAAGAGGATCCAAATAATGCGGCCATAATTGGTGAATTATCTTGATCTACTGATAATACTGTATTGATTACTTGTATTTCTTGACGAAGTCTTTCATCAAACATCGGACGAATTGGTCGATCAATAATTCTTGCTGCAAGGGTTGCTTCATCGGTAGGTCTTCCCTCACGTTTAATAAATCCTCCAGGAATTTTTCCTACTGAATATAATTTTTCTTGATAATATACTTGAAGTGGAAAAAAGTCCTGTGTCACTGCTCCACCCATCACACATACACTTAATACAACAGTATCACCATAACGAGTTAAAACTGCACCATTCGTTTGTTTCGCTAGTTCTCCGATTTCTACTTCCAATTTTCTTCCTAAAAAATCTAATTCATAAACTTTCTTCATATATCCTCCACTTAAAAAAAGACACCTAAAAAATTAAGTGCCTTATTTTCTAATATTTAATTTTTTAATAACTTCACGATATTTAACAACATCATTTTCTTTTAAATAATCTAGAAGTTTTCTTCTACGACCAACTTTCATTTGAAGTCCTCTTTTTGAATGAAAATCATGAATATGAATTTTTAAATGTTCTGTTAAATCATTAATTTCTTTTGTTAAAATTGCAATTTGTACTTCTGCACTACCACAATCTTTTTCATTCTTTTGGAATTCTTTGATTAGTTTTGTTTTTTCTTCTTTTGTCATATTTTTTCCTCCTTTATTTTAAATCGGTTTAAACTGGGTAATAGAAAAGAGGGTTCTCATTACCAAGAATAAACTTTTCACTATAAATTATATTACGTATTCTTAATTTTTTCAACTAAAATTAAAAGAAACTCCAATTTCTCGAATTTAATAAAAAAGGAAAGAATAGTTTGCTTTTTCTTTTTGGAATGCTAAAATAATGCTAAGAAAGGAAAAAAAAAATGCCAGGAAAAAGAAAAAATTATTTATCTTGGGATGAATTTTTTATGGGTAGTGCTATTTTAATATCTGCAAGAAGTAAAGATCCTTCGAATCAAGTAGGAGCTTGTATCGTCGATAAAAATCAGAGAATTTTATCTTTAGGATATAATGGACTTACCAAAGGAATGAATGATAATGATTTTTATTGGAATTCGATTGGAGAACAAACAGGTGAACTGGATAAAATTAAAGATTATTATGTGGTTCATGCAGAACGAAATGCAATTTTAAATTATTGCGGTTCTCACAAAGATTTAAAAGATTCTACTCTTTATGTTACTTGGTTTCCATGTACAGAATGTACAAAAGAAATTATACAGACTGGAATCAAAAAAATTGTTTATTTGCGAATGTATTCAAAACCAGAATTAGTTAATATTAGTAAAAAAATGTTAAAAAATGCTGGAATTGAAATAGAACCCTATTGCGTAAATAAAGACATTACAAAAGAAGAAATGAAAGAAACAATGGAAAAGATTCAAACCATTTTAAAAAAACTTTCTATTTAAGCAAAAAGTTTTTCGTAACAGAAAAACTTTTTTATGCAATATATTCTATAAATTGATGGAGAGAAGTTGTACTATAGATAGGATAACGTGGTATTTTATATTTATCATCACTCCGACTCGATTTTCTAGAACCACCTATAAATGCTAATTGAAAACCAGATTCTTTTATACTTTCAATGGTAACTTCATTATAAGCATAAAAAGGAAAACAAAAGGCTGTATTGGTTTTTGTCATTTGAATCGATTTTTTTAAATCTTCCATCACTTGCTCTTTCGAAGAACATAACATTTTTGCACCTCTATTTTGATTCGAACAAACACCTTCTGTGTGCATATCATAAGTATGACTTTCAATATCCAAATGACTGCTTTCATAATTACTTTTTGACCACCATCCAGATATTAAAAATAAAGTGGCATACATATCATATTCTTCTAAAAGAGGAATCAATTTATTGCCATTATGTCGTCCTGTACCTTTCGCCCCATCATCAATCGTTATCAAAACACTTCTGGCTGGTAATTCTATTTCACCATACATCCATGCTCGATATTCTTCTATCGTTAATGTTTTATATTGATTGTCTT
The DNA here is from genome assembly GCA_948469065.1 of uncultured Mycoplasmatota bacterium. Lineage (GTDB taxonomy): Bacteria > Bacillota_I > Bacilli_A > RF39 > UBA660 > MGBC162267. Next base: position 18,629 of record CAOKKL010000004.1, read on the forward strand.
TTAAAAAATTTAATTGTTCACGAAATTGACTTACTGGCATACAATTTCCACCACTACAATCTTCTCCTGGAGCATAAAAGAAATGATAATTTAAAACCGCTATATTGGTCGCTTTGGCATTCTTACTAGGAAGGGATTTTGAAGTACTAGAGACACTTGTTTTTGGTTTTTCAATGGACTCTCCCTTTACCATTTTTAAAAAATGTTCCTCACTAGTTTTACTAGATAAGAGATAACTTGGAAGAGAATCCAACTGATTCGAGACTTTAGAAACTTCATTATTTCCTTCAAATTTCCAATTGCCCTTTTCATTAATTTTAAAATTCATTTCCTCAAAAAATGGTTTTAAAATTTCAGTATTATCGCTAACAAAAAAAATTGCTTTCTTTTTTAAATGAATCTGACCTTGAATCCAAAATTCGTAATCTTCTTTGGTAAGAGAATAAAATTCTTGCTCTTGAAATTTGGTTAAAAAAGATTTTAATTGATCTGTTTTAAGACACTGATCGGAATTACAATCATCTTTCATTTTAGGAAACTCAATAATACTAATTGCGGTAGCTTCTTCTATTTCTTCTTCTTGGATTTTTCCTTCTTCTTTTTTTATGTCATAAAAATCATTGAAAAAAAAGACGGTTTCATAACTATCAAACGAAAAATAAGAAGGAAAAGTAAAACCTTCATTGAAAGAAAAAAGTAAAACACCATCTCGGTAAAAATGAGTTACTTCATGGGTTGTAATTGATTTTTTGGGTAAATAATATTCTGGTATAGTCTTAGAAAAAGATTTTTCTGTTGGTTGTACATCTTGATAATAAACATAATAATTTGAATTTAAAATAGGAAAATAAACATCATTACTATTAGCTATATTAAAATCATCCAAAAAAGGATAAATTGTATTTTCGACATGTCCTATTACTTCATATTTTCCATCTTGTAAAATAAAAATATTACCTTTTTCCATTTGAACCGTAGAAGAATAATGCGTTTTAATATCAGCGATTTTTTCTTTTTCCAATCTTTTTTCTTTTTGAACAATCAAATAAGTACCTATTAAAATAGAAATGCATAATATGACACTAACAACTATATTTATTTTCTTTTTAAAAAAATATCTCACACTCTCACATCTTTCTTATTTAATATAACAAAAAAAAGAAAAAAAAAGAAGATTATATTTCTTCTAAATATTCTATTTGTGTATTTTCATATTGGATTAAATTTTGTCTTAACGTAAAATAATCCGATACCACCTTATCATCTTTTCGAAGTCCTACTAAAATTGCATTGTCTTTTTTATAATTTAAAAGACAAAAACGTTCAAATCCTGCTTGATACAATTCTTTTAATTCTTCTTGATCAAGATGATACTTTTCAATCACGTGTTCAGTTAGATACCGAAATGAAAATTCTTTTCCAACATAAATGGAAAATAAATTTTTTGATTGTTCTTTCTCATTTTGTTTTAATGTTACGGAAGTAATAATTGGATAAGATAACTCTTCTTGTTTTTCTAAAGGAATCCAAAAAGAGGAATTATAAAAAGAATATTCTTTTGTTTTGGCACAAGCTCCAATTCCATAATAGCAACGAAAATCTCCCTGATTCATATAGACACCTCTTTTTAAAGGGCTATTCTAACGAATTTTATTCATTTTGTCAAATTTAAGATAGGTACATAACGATTTTCTTTTTTTTCATAAAGCGCTATTTCTTCTTTTTGATAAGTAAGTAAAAGATAAGGTGTTTGCAATTCAAAATACAATTCATTTCCATGTTCTACTAAATATTTTTGATGTTCGGTTATTTCTTGTCTTTCATATTTTAAAAAAGCATGAAAAGTAAGCAATGAAATATTTTTGTTTTTAATATCTTCTAAGAAAAAAGCCGAAGTTAACGAAAATTCACCCAATTTTGTTCTGGTAAGCTCTTCCATCGTTCCCAAAACGTTTAAAGAAGTACAAATATCATGGATAAGACTTCTTATGTAAGTTCCTTTGGATACATGACAGCGAATAACTGCAAATTCTTTTTGAAAATCCATCAACTCAATAGAAAATATTTCAATTTCTTGTTCTGGTAATAGGACTTTTTCTCCACTTCTGGCATATTCATAAAGTTTTTTTCCATTTACTTTTTTAGCAGAATAAATTGGAACTGTTTGTTTTTGTCGTCCTAAAAAAGAAAAAAGAATGTTTTCAAATGATTCTTTTGTGGGATAAACCGAATTTTGCTTAATTATTTTCCCCGTAATATCAAGGGTATCCGTTTCCACTCCAAAGCGAATCTTTGCTACATACTCTTTCTCATGATTTGTAAGTTTTGAAACAAATTTCGTATAATTACCAACACATAAAACTAAAACCCCGGTCGCCAAAGGATCTAAAGTTCCAGTATGCCCTACTTTTTTTGTTTGTAATATTTTACTTACTACATTAACAACATCACGACTTGTATAGCCTTTTTCTTTATGAACCACTAAAATACCGTTCATTTTATTTTAATAACCTCGTCTCCAAGCCTCTAATTCTACTCTTTCTTTTCTTAGTTGTCGATTTTCTTGAAGCTTTTCAGTTAATTTACAACGATATTCCATTTCTTGTGCTTTAATTGCTTGATACATATTATATTTTTCAGGTTCCATGTCACTATTTTGACGAAGTTTATTCATTATTCGAAAACATTGATTTCTTTTATTACTTAAAGTATCACACTCTACAAGTAAGTCATGTACTTCTTGTCCAGCATGAAAATCACTTATATCAATCAAGTCTCCATTTTGAAATGTCAGACCCTGTTTCTTTAAAGCACTATTAATATGAGCTAAATTCAAAAGATGTAAATTTTCTACTTGTAATAAATCAAACAAGTCTTTTTGACATAAGTCTCCTACACTTTCAATATTTATAGATTTTAAAGTTTTTTCTAAATCAGATACTAATCCTAAACAAGAAATATTCCAATTTAATTTTGATTCTATATTTTCTGTTTCTAAAAACGAGTTATTATTTATTTGTTCTTTCATTTGTACTATCCTTTTTTAATATTATTTTTATGACAAAATAAACTAGTCATTTTGATGAATATCATTTAATATCTTTTCAATTTTATTTCCATATTGAATGGATTTATCATAAACAAAACGTATTTTGGGTGTTTGTCTTAAATTCATTTTTTCTGCAACAAATCTTCTTACAAAATCACTTGCTTCATTCATTTCATGTTCTAAATCAGACTGTTCCATCTCTTTTAAACTAGTAAAATAAACTTTTGCAAACGATAAATCACTTGCAACTTCACTAGCGGTAATGGTTATTGATTTCATAAAATCATCGTTTGATTCTTCTAATAAAATCTCAGAAATAGTTTTAACTAATTCTGATTCGATTCTTTTTATCTTAATCCCTTTCATAAGCGTTTTACCAAAACCATTTCATAAGCTTCTAATATATCTTTTTCTCGAATATCACTATAAGATTCTAAAGTAATACCGCACTCAAAACCTTTTTTGACTTCTTTTACTGTATCTTTTTCTCGTTGAACTGAAGCAATTTTGCCATCATGAATAATAATTCCATCTCGAATAACTCTAACATTCACGCCATTTTTCATGATACCATCTGTTACATAACATCCAGCAATTTTGCCAACTTTACTAAACGTAAATATTTTTCGAATTTCAGCACTACCTACAATTTTTTCTTCATATTCTGGATCTAACATTCCCTTCATTGCAAGTTCCATTTCTTCTACTACTTTATAAATAATTGTATAAAGTCTTATATCAACGTTATATTCTTTTGCTACTTCTTTTGTAATAGAAGATGGACTAACATTAAATCCAATAATAAGAGCATTGGATGCATTTGCTAAAACAACATCACTTTCGGTAATTGTTCCAATTCCACTTCTTATGACACTTACTCTGACACCTTCAATTTCTATTTTTTCAAGTGCATTTCTTACAGCCTCTTCGCTACCACGAACATCAGCTTTTAAAATTACATTAATTTCTTTTTGACCAGCATTAATTTGGGCAAATAAATCATCTAATGAAACAACCGTTTTTTTACTGCTTAACTCTTTTTTGCTAACAAAACGTTTTTCAGCAATTTTTTTTGCCTCCGATTCTGTTTCAAAAGCCATAAATTTATCTCCTGCACTTGGATTATCACTAATTCCTGTAATTTCTACTGGTGTGGATGGCCCTGCCTCTACAATGGATGCACCCAAGTCATTTTTCATAGTTCTTACTTTTCCAAAAAAAGTTCCAACAACAATAGGATCTCCCAAACGTAACGTTCCATTTTGAATTAATAATGAAGCAACTCCACCAATATTTTTATCTAATTTGCTTTCAATTACAGTTCCTACTGCATAACGATTTGGATTTGCTCGATAATTGTTTACTTCACTAATAGTATTTATTGTTTCTAAAAGTAAGTCGATTCCTTCTCCCGTTACAGCACTAATTGGTACAAATGGATAATCTCCACCCCATACTTCTGGTGTTATTCCATTTTCACTCATTTCTTGCATAATTCTCTCAACATTTGCTTCAGGCTTATCAATTTTATTCACCGCCACAATAATTGGAACTTCTGCAGCTTTTGCATGATCAATCGCTTCTTTGGTTTGTGGCATAACTCCATCATCCGCTGCCACAATAATAATAACGATATCTGTTACACTGGCACCTCTAGCACGCATTTCTGTAAATGCAGCATGTCCAGGAGTGTCAATAAATGTAATCTTAGTCTGATTATGTTCTACTTGATAAGCACCAATATGTTGGGTGATTCCTCCAAATTCAGTGTCAACCACTTTACTATTTCTAATATAATCCAAAAGAGTTGTTTTTCCATGATCAACATGTCCCATAATCGTCACGACAGAAGGTCTTAGTTCCAAATCTTCTTCATTATCTCGAATTTCAAACTCTTCAAAGTTAGCAACATTTTGTGTCTCTTCTCGTTTTAAGGTTTTTCCATAATCCATGGCTACTATTTCCGCATTTTCAAAATCAATGCTTTGATTTAAATTAACCATTAATCCAAGACTCATCAATTTTTTAATGATATCCGACCCACTAATTTTTAATTCTTCGGCTAATTTGGAAACTGTCATATCATCATGGTATAACACAATCGAATCATCTACTTCATTTTGTTTCAATTTTTCTTTATGCTTATACATTTCTTTACGACGATTAAAATATTCTTCTTTGTTTGATTGAATTTCACTTCTCTTTTTTAATTTTTGTTTTTTGGTATGATCCGTAATATGCTGTAAATTATTTGATTCCATGATATCTTCCACAATTTCATCGATTTCCTCTTCATCTTCTATGGTCGTATCATTGTCGGTACTAATTAAATTAAGGGCGTAATCCAAATTAATTACATCATCATCAGTTAATTCGTCATTAGATGCTTTGATATCAATTCCTAAAATCTCACACTTTTTTAATACTTCTGCTACCGATAAACTTACACTTTCTGCATATTCTTTAACTGTCATAAACTACCTCGCTTTCTATTAATTTAGTAAATTTTCTAAATTATCATAAATTTCTTCTGGAATGGTTACTTCCAAAGCTCGATCCAAAGCTTTACTTTTTTTGGCTTTTTCAATCACTTCATGATCTAATTTTAAATAAGCACCTTTTCCATTTTGCTTTCCTGTTTCATCTACGATGATTTCACCCTCAGGTGTTCTTACGATTCGAATAAGCTCTTTTTTTTCAAATCTTTCATGTGTAACCACACAAGTTCTCATTGGAATTTTTCTCATTTTCATGAGTATCACCTCTGACTTATTTATTTCCTTCTTCCGTTACTTGTTGCAACGTTTTTACTTCAATTTTATATTTTGTCAAACGACTTGCTAATTTAATATTGCTTCCTTTTTTACCAATGGCAAGTGATAATTGGTCTTCAGATACTATAGCTAATGCTTCTTTTTTCATCGGATCCAAAATGTTTACAATAACACCTTTGGCAGGAGATAAAGCTTCGGCAATAAATTCTGCTGGGTCATCATGATATAAAATCAAATCTACTTTTTCACCATTTAAATCTTTCAATATACTTCCAATTCTCGATCCTCGCTCACCAATACAAGAACCTTTTGGATCTACTTTTTCATTGGTAGAATAAACGGCAACTTTACTACGTATTCCAGCTTCTCTTGCCACTGCATATAACTCGATTGTACCATCTACAAGCTCTGGAATAGTTTGTTCAAAAAGACGTTTTACAAATCCATAATGTTTTCTAGAACATAAAATAAATGGACCTTTGGTTGTTTCTTCTACTTTTGTAATATAAACTTTTATACTAGAACCCATAATAACGGTCTCACCAGGTATCATTTCTGATTTTGGTAAAATACCTCTGGTTCTTCCTAGATCAACATAATAATTTCTAGCGTCTTCCATCGCCAGCATTCCAACCATCATTTCTCCCATTTTATCTTGGAATTCTTCCATAATACTATTTCGTTCTGCTTCTCTTATCTTTTGAGTTAAAACCTGTTTTGCAGTACCTGCTGCAACTCTTCCAAAATCTTTTGGAGTTACTTCTTTTTCAATGGTTTCCCCAATTTCAATATCACTTACAATGTCTCTTGCATCATCTAAAGTAATCTGTGCATCCAAATTGATTTCTGGTGGAATTTTTACAATATTTCCTTCTTCATCTTCTTCTTCGTGTCCAAAATCAAGTTCTGAAACAACTACCAAATAAGAATAAACTTTTATTTCTCCAGAGTCTGGATTAATCACTACTTTGGCATTTGTTTTCGAATCAAAATTTTTCTTATAAGCAGTAAGTAAGGCTTGTTCCATCCCTTCTAATACAACTTCTTTACTAATATTTTTTTCTTCCACAATATGATTAAGGGCTCTCATAAATTCTTTTGCATTCATACGTCTCTCTCCTTACTAAGTACATCTAAAATATAAGATTCTGAAATCAAATCTAAATCATCTAAAATTGGATTAATCAATTTGGTCGCCATTTCAATGGTATCCAAATCTATTCCATTTACTTGATCTAAAACAATTCTTAAAAAAGGATAATTGTTCTCTACAACATATTCAATTGAATCAATAAAAATTTCTTTTTCCTTAAGAACTGGCTCAATTGCTTCTCTTATTTTTTTTAACTTATTTTTCATAAATTTGTTTCATCACCTCTTACAAAAATAAAAGTGGGTTATCTGCCCACTTAAATCTGTAAAATTATTATACCACGATTATTTTTAAAATATCAAGATTTATTCTCTTTCAAAATAATTGTTGATAAAATTTTTCAAGGAATACTATTTCTTACTTAAAATTAAATTTAGTTTATGTAATAAGAAATCCGATATAACTGGTTCACTATTTTTCAAATTAATTGGCTGTGAATGAGTTGCCAAATAATATTCTAATAGTTGATAACATGTCGAAGCTGTTTCTTCACGATTAGGAAACAAATGATCACTTATGATTTCATCTTTTTCCAACAATTCTAATAAAGTTGGAAGATAGAATGATTCTCGATCAATATTATTATCTAATACTTGGGCATAAATATTATCATTTGATGTTGAATAAAGTGGTTTAATATAATATTTACCTTCATTTTCCATATACTTGATATCTTCAATTAAAACACATTGTTCTTTTATTTGCAAAACATAAATTTTATTCAAATTATAATATTTTAAATCTGCGTAATGATAAGAATCTAAGAATTGATAAGCCTCAGTTGTTTGTGATTTTGCTTTTTTTAATTGTGCAGCAGGATAGTTTAAAAATAAAGAATAATTTTTCTCAGTTTTTTCAAAAGGAGAACCTACGATTACAAGTCCAGCTTCTAAGAATTGATAAGCTTCTTGACCACTTATAAAAGGTTCTTTTTTATCTTGAAAACCATTTAAATATTTTGCAAAACTTTGAATTTGATTACTAGTAATTAAATTTGTATTTTCAATTTCTTCATAATTTAATTCAAAATAAATTTTATTATCGCTTGGAGTATCAATAAGGTAAAACTTGCCATTTTCTTCCATACATAAAAATAAACTACCATTCTTATAAACGATAGACAACCTATTAATTGGATATCGATTTACTCCATTTATTGAATAACTCATTCCTATTTTTAATGGTTCTTCTATCAATTCATAAGTTTGATCAGGGATATAATCTGGAAACAAAGAACCTATATTCTCACAGCTTTTAACCATAAGATTTGCTTCTACGATGCTATAATTATCTGGTTCTAATCCTAATTCATTTATAATGGATAAAAAACTTATCATATCATTTTCATGAATACAAAGTGGGGTCAATTCTTCCTTAACATCAATTAGTTTAAAAAAACGATTTTGCCCTATTATCTTTAAGTTTTCATCCGTAACATAAAAATTTTCACAATAGCGAACAACATATAAAGAAGTCGCATGGTATTTTGGATCTGATTCGTCTTCTATAATAGTTATACTCGAGTATTCCTTAACAGTTTGTACTTGTTCTATAAGAAAACAAAATAACAAAAAAATTACAAGTCTTGCTAAATTAGAATGAAATGTTTTATTCTTTTCATTTTCTTCAATCTTTTTATTTTCTTCAATCTTTTTATTTTCTTCAATCTTTTTATTTTCTTCTTGATCTTTCATTCTTTCTGCTCCTTAAACTGTACAATAGTAACATTAGAACAAAAAAAAGTCAAATTCTCTTACCTATCCATTGTAATAGTTTTATGATAATGTCAGTATAGTTAGTTTTTTGAAAATGTCAGTATAGTTAGTTTTTTGAAAATGTCAGTAAGTAAATATATAATACCTTTCCAGAAAGGAAAGATAAAATGAAAGGAATAATAAAATTGACAGAAGAAGAACAAAGATTAAATAACATTATTATAAAATTTATTGGCAAAGAAATTGATATCAAACAAGTTTGTAGATTAACAGGATTATCAGAAAGGCAAATCTATAGAAAAAAGAAAGCTTATCTAGAAAAAGGTGTTGAATCAATACCTCATGGTTTAAAGCTTAACCCTTCTAAAAAAGGATATCAAATTTTCATAAAAATTTGACAATTATCTGACATATCCATTTTTCACACTTTTGGTTTCACTTACAGCAATGAAGGCATCTTTGTCACAATTTCGAATAATAGTTTCTACTTTTTTTAACGTATTTCGATTTACTTGTAAATAAATCATCATTCGGGGATTTCCATCAAAATTATTTGTTAATTCAATAATAGATGCTAAATACCCATTGGCTTTTAGTTCTTCTAACACTTTTTCATTGTTTTCATCGACAATCGCTTGAATCATAACAATCCCATGAATTAATTTAGAAGAAATAAAACTACCAATTAATGTTCCAGTTGCAAATCCAAGTGAATAGGAAATTGGAATAAAAATACTTGAAATATCTATACGTAATGCTTCTCTTGCTATCATAAACCAAATAAGTGTTTCTAAAAAAGCAAGTGCAGTTGCAATGAAAGTTTTTTCTTTTAACATCATATTAGAACGAATGGTTCCAATGGAAACATCTAAAATACGTGCAAAAAAGATTTTAATACAAATAAAAAACAAGTCCATATCATTCACCTGTTTTTAAATTAACCAATTTTTAGAAAAATATGAATAAAGTAACGAAAAATAATATCATAATAAATCCACAAATTACTAAAATAATTAAGATATTTAAATTTCCTTGCCCCTCTTTTTTTTCATATTTAATTGGTGATATTCCATACTTTTCACTAATTAATTTTGGTCTTAAATCTTTTGATTTTTCTTTTTTCATTTCGATAAATTCTTTTATTTGATCACTAGCAATAAAAACTCCACAAAATGGACATGTAGCTTGTTCATTTGATAAAGCTTTTCCACAATTTCGACATGTCATATAACCACCTATTTTAAGTATAACATGAATAACAAAAGAATACTACGCCATAATAAAAATGTGATAATAATGTATTATAGTAATTTGTTTCTATTTTTTTCTATTTTTGGATATCTATATGAAATGCTTATTCGTATATTAAATAATTTTTCGAAAACAAATCTATTGTTAGGACCTTGGATGCCCATTTATGGAATTGGAATTGTTTTGGTGGAATTGATCAATCAATTTTTAAATCAATTGAAAATTCAAGGAAAAAAGAAAATGATTTTGTGTTTTTTCCTAAGTTTTTTTTCATTAACTATTTTGGAATGGGTTGGCGGATTACTTGTTGAAAAATTGTTTTTTAAATCTTTTTGGAATTATGAAAATATTCCGTTTCACATTGGAAAATATATTAATGTTTTAGTATCTTTACTATGGGGATTTTTGTCGATTTTTATCGAATATGTTCTGATTCCTATTTTAAGTCCCATGATAAAAAAAATCCCAAAAGGGATAACATGGTTGTTTTTAATACTTATCATGATGGATCATATTTATTTAATTATTACGATGCTTCTTCAATAAAATTCTTACTTTTATGAGGCTCTGAAAACTCTAAATCTAAATAATTTTGTTGCCTCAATGCTTCATAAACTACAATTGCTACGGTATTAGAAAGATTTAGGGCTCGTACATTTTTTGTCATAGGAATACGCATGCAATGATCCAGATGTGGTTTTAAAATTTCTCTTGGAATTCCTGTACTTTCTTTTCCAAAAATAAAATAAATATTTTCTGATTTATCATGAAAATCAAAATTAGTATGGGGCACATGTCCATAACGAGTCAAAAAATAATATGTACCTTGATTTTTTGAAAAAAAGTCTTCTAAATTTTCATATACTGTATAATCACACTTTTCAATATAATTTACACCACTACGTTTAATGTATTTTTCATCTAAAGAAAAACCAAGTGGTTGAATTAAATGTAATTTCGTGTGCGTTGCGACACACGTGCGCATAATATTACCAGTATTTCCTGGAATTTCTGGTTCGAATAAAACAACATTAATCATAAATCAACTTCATCATCCTTTTATTTTTGAAATTCATAACTATCTAATAATTTTCCAAAATCAGATTCTTCTAATACCTTTTTATCTTCTCTTTGTGCTACATCAATTACTTTTTTGTCTTTTAAATAGACAATTGCAGGTAAATTTTTAATCGTTTCCTCACCAAATTTTTGATTGATTTTACAACGAATATCACAGTTTTCTGAATTTTTAACATTGGTAATATCTACATAGTAAAAATTATCTTCAAAATGATAATCTTGAATTATTTGTTCTAAATCTTTTTCAAGCTCATAATGTTCTTTTTCATAATGAAAATTAAATAAAATAAATATATTATTTTCCTTTGAATTTTTGATTACATTTTCTACTTCTTCCAATGTAATTTTCTTTATGTTTTCCTTTTGATTAAAATATCCTTCTTGATATAATGCTTCTAAATGGGTCTGATATAAATGAAAACCTAAGAAAGCAATAATAAATACCCAAACAATTGCAATCATTGCAATAAAATAATTCATAACAGGAATTTCATGTTTTTGCATAGAGGTAGATGCTTCTATAGGGGAAATGTCATTCGAGTTCATTTCTACTTCTTGAACAACGGTTTCAGAAATAACATATTTTTTTTCTTCAATGGAAGAATCATTTTGTTCAGATTTTACCTTTGGTGTAGCTACTTTTTTAGGTGTAGAATTTTTTTTCTTTGAAGTTATATTTGTAGAAGTTTTCTTTTTTCCATTTGTATTTGCTTTTTTGGCAGTATTAGATGTACTTTCTTTCACTACCGTTTTATTTTTACTCGTAGCACTTTTTTTCTTCGTCGTATTCGTTTTTTTAGAACTTACTGGTGTTTTCTTATTCACTTTAACCTCAGAATTCTTTTTTCCATTTTTTTTCTTTTCTTCCATACTTATCCCTCTCTTATTATTATTATTATTATCTTAACATAAAAGATAAGGTTTGAAAAGAATCGAATCTATTTCTAATCATAAATTTCTTGTTCACGAATTTCACGGATCCGACTTTGAATTAAAAAAATTAATTCCATCGAAACATTAATCTTTGGTAAAACGAAAAGACAATCTTGCAATTTATTTTTCAATGACTTTTTTTCAACTTCTTCTGCAAGTTTTTGATAATCATAAAGATTAGAATTTGAAGATACAAAATTTAAAATATACTGTTGTAAATCATAAAGAACATATTCTTTTAAATCGTAATTATCCATTTCCATCATGCCATAATAAGCCCCAATATAGGTACAAAAAGTATCTTTTAAATCCATAAAAACAACTTCTTTCTAAAACAGATTATATCACTTTAAAAAATTTTGTACACTAACTTGACTTTTTTCATGAAAGCTTTATAATATTTTTTTCTAAAGGAGTTTTTACATGTCACAACTTATCAGTATTATCGTACCTTGTCACAATGTAGAAAAATATATTGATACATGCTTAAATAGTATTGTAAATCAAACTTTTTCTAATATAGAAATTATTTGTATTGAAGATCATTCTGTCGATCAAACATTAGAAAAATTAAATAATTGGAAAAGCAAAGACCAACGAATTAAAGTTTATAGATTAAATCAATTATATGGTGCTGCTAATGCCAGAAATTTTGGATTAAAAATTGCCAAAGGAGATTATATCACTTTTATTGATAGTGATGATTTTGTTGCTATCAATTTTTTAGAAGATTTTTATCGTACTTCCGAAAAAACAAAAATACCAATCATAAGTGATATCCATCACCACATGAGAGCAAATCAATATAACAATATGGAACTTTTTTTGAGTGCAAAAGATAGTATTTATATCGCCAACTTTAAGCAAGATCCCAGTAATATTTTAAAATTTGCACCATTTATTACTGGAAAATTATACAAAAGAGAAGCCATTCAAACAAAATTTCTTCCAAACCATATTTGGGAAGATTTACCCTTTTTCGTGGAAACATCTTTACATAATTCTACGACTATTTATGTCAACTTTATCGATTCTAATAATTATTATTACTATTATCGTCAAAATAAATATTGGGTTTCACAAAGTTTATCCACACCAAGCGCTAAAAATTTAGATATTATTGCTGCATTACAACATTTGTTAATCAAAACACAAAATTATTGTAAACAAAATGAAAGATGTAAAAAAGTAATAGATACTTTTATTGCCAATTTTTTATTTGAAAGCTTAAAAATAATTTTTTATAGTTACGAATTATCTAGAGAAGAACAAGAATTCTATACGATATTATTGCGACGTATTTATCAATTTTATTTTCCAGATTTTATCAATCAAATTTCTAAAATTTCAAATTATGACAACTTTAAAATTTATGATTTTCTTTGCTCATCAATTTGTCCAAAAGTAAATGATATTAAAAAAGAAGAAAAAGATTTTATAAAGGCAGCCAAAAAAAGAAAAAAGAAGATCGAATCTTCTTATTAATAACCTTGTTTTTTATAATAGTTATATAATTCTTTAAATCGATTAAAATGTACCACTTCTCTTTGTCGTAACCATAAAAGTGGTCCTAGTAAATCTTCATCATCGGTTAAATCAATTAAATTTTCATAAATAGCTCTTGCTTTTTGTTCTGCAGCCATATCTTCGGATAAATCTGCTAAAACATCTCCTGTTACCGCAAAATAAGATACAGTAAATGGATTTCCAGAAGAATCACTTGGATATACACCTTTGCCATGTTCAGTAAACATACTTCCAAGACCGCAAGCTTCTAATTCTTCTACTGTGGCATCTTTTGTAAGTTGATGAATCATAGTGGCAATCATTTCACAATGTCCTAATTCATTTTTACGATTATGTTATCAGTCAAAGGGCAATAAAATAATATC
>CAOKKL010000005.1 GCA_948469065.1 uncultured Mycoplasmatota bacterium
AATATCAATGGACGAATTTGTTTAGAAACCATGATTCCTTTTGGATTGCTTGGCCTTTGTATTATGTATATTTTAAATCCATTTTTCTTTTCGATATTCAATCAAATTCCTCTTTGGTGCTCTGGTATTTTTTCTTTTTTCTTATTTATCTTTTTTTTCATAGATGTTGTTATTTCGTTTCGCATTATGTCGAGTATTAAAATTATTTCATCCGAAATAAAATCGGATTCAACTGAAAAAATAACCAAACAAGTGAGAAAAGAAATTATGAGACGTCATAAATTATTGCAAATACGTTTGGTAAAATCATTTCCAAAATTAGAAGTATTATATTCAAAAGCTTGGAAAGGAAAAAACGACGACAAGAAAAATTGAAAAAATGGAAAGAAAAAAGAAAATAGTGTATGATGCTATTTTTTAAAGCAATAAAAACTGTAGTTCTGGATACATTAAAGTAATTAATAAAACATAAGAAATGCCACAACAAATTCCTGCTAGTACATCACTTAAATAATGAACTCCTAAATAAATTCTGCTAAACATAACACTTATCATAACCAAAATGGATATCATAGTTAAAATAATTTTAATGATTAATATAATTGGTGACTTCCATAGAAAAAAGATAATTAAAGCATAAAATACGGAAGTTGACATCGTATGTCCACTGGGAAAGCTAGGACTTTCTTCAATTACTAAAGGATTAATAGAGGGACGAATTCTCTTCACCATTATTTTAATTAAATTATTTAAAATAGCTTCTCCAATAATACTGATTATTAAAAATTGACGGTCAAAACTATCTTTGATAAAGAAAAAACTCAGAAATATACTTATTATTATTCCAGGTGCACTACCTAAAAATGTAATTTTTTTTAAAATAAATGTATTCGTATGATTAATCTTTTTTGCAACTTTTTGATAAAATTCATGATCCATTTTTTCTATTTTTTTGGTAATAACCAGATATAAAATAAAAAAGAATAGTAGAATTAATAGAATTGCCACAAAAAATTGAATCATATTTTCACCCTTATTCTGTTATAAAGAATACTTCATACCACTTTAAAAAGCAATAGATATTCCACACTTTTCGGTAATTATCTCTCTTTTTATTTTTATGCTCTTCTAATAATTTTAGAATATATTTTTGTTTAAAATATTTTTTGGCAGAATCACTTTCAAATGTTTTTTTAATTTCTTCGTAAAAATCTTTTTCTCTCATCCAATCACGTATTGGTACTGGAAATCCTAGTTTTTTCTTTTTATAAGATTCATTTGGTATAATTTTTTTTGCAGCTTCTCTTAATGCTAATTTTGTATTTTCTTTGGAGACTTTATATTTAAATGGTAATCCACTTGCTATTTTATATACTTCTGAATCAATAAATGGAACTCTTCCTTCTAAAGAATTGGCCATTGTCATACGATCTGCTTTTTGCAATATATCTTTCATCAACCAAAAATGAATATCGATAGCTTGCATTTTTACAATATCACTTTCTTTTTTTAGGTTGTCATATATTGGTTTCGTAATTTCTTCTTCGGTCAAGGTAATTGGAATATTTAATACTTTCTTTTTTTCTTTTTTTCCAAAAACTCGATTGACTCCAATATATGAGTTTTCTAATTTTTCTCCTCGACGTATGAAAAAATTTACACCACGTTTTTCTGGCAGTAATTTACATAAGTTGGATATAAAATGACGTATAAAAAATGGTATTTTATTATAAAAACCGCAATCAACAAATTGGCGATAATAATTATATCCTCCAAAAAATTCATCGGCTCCTTCTCCAGATAATACAACTTTGACATCTTTGCTAGCTAATTTAGAAACGAAATAAAGGGCAACGGTTGCCGGATCACTAGATGGCTCATCCATATAGTACATAATTTTTGGAATAACTTTTAAATACTCTTCTTTGGTTATTTTTTTACTTTTATTCTTAATTTTTAATCGTTTGGCTAAATCTTTGGCATAATCTATTTCATTATATTTTGGTAAATCATATCCAACAGTATAAGTTTTATTCGGTTTTGCTAAAGAGACCAAATAGGAAGAATCAATTCCACTAGATAGAAAAGAACCTACTTCCACATCGCTAATTTGGTGATGATTTACCGAGTCTTCCATAATATTATGAATCATTTCTACACTTTCTTCATAAGATTTTTTTTCTTCTTTAAAATTTAATTCAAAATATTTTTCAATCGATAATTGTCCATTTTGATAAAGGAAATAATGTCCTGCATCCAAACGATTGACTCCTTCAAAAAAAGTTTCTGTAGTTGGTGTAAAGCTAAAAGATAAGTAAGAAGACAAAATCTTTTCATTTAATTTTTTTTCAAAAAGAGGATGTTCAAAAAAGCATTTGATTTCCGATGCAAATAAAATATTATCTTCTTTTTGATAGTAATAAAATGGTTTAATCCCAAATGGATCTCTTGCTCCAAATAAGATTTCTTTTTCTTTATCCCATATTACAAAAGAAAACATTCCTCTTAATTTGGTTAGTAAATTCGTTCCCCATTCTTCATATCCATGAATTAATACTTCAGTATCTGAATTATTTTTAAACGTATGATGTTTTAATTCTTTTTTTAATTCTTTATAGTTATAAATTTCACCATTGAAGACTATAACTTTCGTTTTATCTTCATTATACATTGGTTGAGCGCCACCTTTTACATCAATAATTGATAATCTTCGATGTCCCAATGCAATTAATTTATCCGTATAAAATCCTTCGCCATCTGGTCCTCTATGTTCGATGCGTTTTGCCATTTTTTTTATAACTTCTTTTTTTTTCTTTTCTTTACTAATAAATCCTACGAATCCACACATCACCATTGCTCCATTCTTTACTTTGATATTATTTTACGATAAATATCATTCGATATTATTTTTTTGCTAATTGTTACACTATTATTTACCCATCGATTTTTTTCTGTTACATAATTATCTTTTACTTCCTTTTTAGGAAGAAATGTTTTTGTTGTCGCATTATAAATTCCACTATCACTAATCCAACTCATATCCGAAAAGATGGCTAATCCTTCGACATCGCTTAATAAATCATGTCCAATCAATAATCTAGAATCATATTCTATTCCAAATAGATTTAAAAGCGTAGGTAAGATATCAATTTGGCTTCCAACTTTATCTACAGCGATTGGTTTGGTATCGTTATTCCAAATAAATAAATTACTACGATGAATTTCAAATTGTTCATCTCTTTTATAAGTAGATATTTCATTAATTTGTTCCATGGATAAGCCATATGGGTAATGATCTCCAACTAAACAAATCACGGTGTCATCTAATATTCCTTGTTCAGCTAATTTTTTGATTAGTAATTCTACGGCTTGATCTAAATCAATTTGAGTTGCTAAGTAAGCTTTGGATTCATCACTATAAGGTAAATCTTTAACTTTTTCATAATTTCTAGTTTTCTCTGAAAGAATATAAGGAAAATGCCCACTCATTGTAATGTAATAAGTCATAAATTTTTCTTGTTCTTGATATTTTGGAAAAGTAATTTCAATCATTTCTTCATCATCTGGAGCATTGGAATTCACCCATTCACAATTGATTTCTTTTTCCATTCCATTTAAGCAAGCAAAATAATTATCAAAACCTAGCGTAGGCATTGTTTCAGTACGATTATAAAAAGTTGCCTCGTAATCATGAAACGCATTGGTACTGTACCCTAAATCTTTAAAGGAATTTCCAAGCGAAAATGGAAGACTTACCTTTCCTTTATACCATTCATTTAAAGTATCAGCAGATGGAACTAACCCTGTCATTGCTTGGAACTCTCCTCCAGTTGTACTTAAAAAGATTGGAGAATAGTAATTATTAAATTGAAATCCCGTATGGGTTAGTTTATAAAGAGTTGGTGTTAGTTCTTTGGATACGGCAATGGAATTAAAGGATTCTGCTAAAATAAAAATTAAATTTTTTCCCTCATACATTCCTGTAAAGGCATTTTTTTTCGTTGGACTTTCATTTTGAAAATAAGAATATATAGTTTTTAGAGATGAATCTTTTTCTTCTTCTTTTAATTTTGTAAAATCAATATTCATTTTATTATATTGATATCGCTCATTTTCTATTATATCATTTTTGGTTAATTGTATTTTTTCTTCAAATCCGAAAATTAAACGTTGTAAATCTAATCTGGCGGAGGTTAAAAGTCCAAATGTTTTGATGGAAGCATTTAAGTTATTTTGTTTCCAATATAAACGATATGGTGAATAGTCCCTATTTTTAAAGGGAAATAACAAAAGAGTAGTTAGAATATAAACGGCTGTAAAAAAAAGAATTAAACTCTTTTTTTCAAAATAATAAATTTTGGTGATGATAATTTTATTTTGTTTCCAAAGAAACCATGTGATAGGTAGAAAAAAAAGTAATAATGAGAAAAAATTATCCCAAATTGTTTTAAATATGACATTAATAAATTGCATTGCTTGTCCTGCCATGGAAGTAATTTGAAAAGTGAAGGGAACAGAAAACAATCTATAATAGATAAAGTTTCCAGAAAACATTATTGTTAAAACAATTAATATAAGCAAAACTATTTTGCGATTTATTTTGGCGCTGCTAAGTCTTGAGAAAAAAGTTAAAAAAATAGATATTAGGAAGCTAAATAGGCAAATATATAAAAAACCATTGTCAAAAATAGAACCAAAAATTAAAAATTTATAGCAAATTTCGAAATAAATGATTACCAAGAAATAATAAATAATTAATGAAAATGGTTTCTTCATAAATTTTAACTCCTTAATTTATTATCCAACTTTTTTTTTTATTTCATACTTTAACATTTTACCATAAAGTACATATTTTGTAAAAATTTGATGAAAAAAATCAGATTTTTTTCAAGCTATCCTTTAAAAGTAAGATACGAAAAAAACGTAAATCACTTTTTATGAACAACTTTATTTTTCTCTGATTTATTTTTTTATTAATGAAAGATTTACTTTTTCTTTTTCTAAATCTATAGAATGTACATAACAAGTTACTATTTGTCCAACGTGAACTATATCTTTTGGATCGCTTACGTATTCGTTACTCATATTGGAAATATGAATCAATCCATCATTATGAAGACCAATATCTACAAAAGCTCCAAAGGAAACTACATTACGTATGGTTCCTTGTAATTCCATTCCTTCCTTTAAATCTTTAATTTCTAAAATATCACTTTTTAAAAGAACATTTTCTAACTCATCTCGACGATCAATTCCTGGATGACCTAATTCATAAATGATATCTGTGATAGTATATTCATCTGCATTACATAAGGTACACATTTCTTTTTTATTTATCTTTTCTAAAGCATTTTTAAACTCTAAAGTATCAATTTGTTTGATATCTAAATGATTATTTTGTAAAATTTTTTCTGCTATTTGATAACTTTCTGGATGAATTTTTGTTCTATCAAACGGATTTGAACTATCTGGAATTCTTAAAAAGCCAATACATTGTTCAAATATTTTTTCTGAAATTCCTTTTAATTTTTTAATTTCATCTCTATTTTTAAAAGGAGTTTTACTTTTATATTCTATAATACTATCAATTGCTTTTTTATTTAAACCCGAAATGTATTTTAAGATACTTGAACTAGCTGTATTAATATTGACTCCCACTGAGTTTACAATTTTTTCAACGGTAAAAGTTAAAGCTTCTCCTAGATTTTTCTGGTTTACATCATGCTGATATTCTCCAACGCCGATACTTTTAGGGTCAATTTTCACAAGTTCTGATAATGGATCTTGCACTCTTCTTCCTATAGAAATAGCACTTCTTTTTTCAACAGTTAAGTCTGGAAATTCTTGAATAGCTAATTTACTAGCAGAGTAAACACTTGCTCCTGCTTCACTTACAATATTGTATTTTACAGGCAATCCTTTAATCGCTTCAGCTACAAAGGCCTCACTTTCTCTTGAAGCAGTTCCATTTCCAATTGCAATAATGTTAATATTATATTTTTCGATTAAGTTTCGAAGTATTTCACAACTTTTTAAGGTTTCTTTTTTTGGTTCATGTGGATAAATGGTACTAATTTCTAAAACTTCTCCATAAGGATTTAGGACTGCAAGTTTACAACCCGTTCGAAAAGCTGGATCAAATCCTAACACGATTGAATTTTTGATTGGTTTTGTTAGCAGAAGATTTTCTAAATTGTCTTTGAATGTTTCAATAGCACTTTCACTTGCAGTTTCCGTTAATTCAGCACGGATTTCTCGTTCAATGCTTGGAAGAATTAAACGTTTTAAGGAATCTTTGATTGCATTTATTACAATTTCACAAACAAAAGATTGCGCATTTTTTATTATTTTTTTTGATAAGAATTCTTCAATTACTTCTTTTTCATAATCAAAAGATACACTTAAAATACCATCTTTTTCTCCTCGATTGATTGCTAAAACTCGATAATGTTTGATATATTTAATTCGACTTTGAAATTCATAATACATTTCATATAGCTTTTTTTCATCTACGCTGTTCTTTTTTCTTTTACTGGTAATGTTTCCATTGTTCCATAAAAAACTTCGAATCCATTTACGATAATAAGCATTATCACTTATCCACTCACTAATAATGTATCCAGCACCTTCTAAAGCTTTTTCTTCTTCCATGTCATATCCGTTTGCCAAACGTTCTAAATTTCCCTCTGTCGGAAAACTCATTATTTTCTTAGCTAAAGGCTCTAGTCCTGCTTTTATAGCTTCGCTTGCTTTGGTTTTTTTCTTTTCTTTAAAAGGTCGATATAAATCTTCTACTTCTGTCAATTTTTCACACGATAAAATCTGTTTTTTTAATTCATCGGTCATTAAATCTTTTTCTTCTATTAGACGTATCACGTCTTCTTTTCTTTTTTCTAAATTACATAAATATTGATATTCTGTTTCAATAATACGTATTTGTTCTTCATCTAATCCACCGGTTGCTTCTTTTCTATATCTAGCAATAAATGGAATCGTTGCATCACTTTCTAATAATTTTAACACACTTAATATTTGCTCTTCTTTTATGTTCATTTTATTTGCTAAATATTCTATTAACTTCATTATTTTTCACTCCTAAAAAAAAGAAATAGTTTTCTACTTCTTTATACTAACATATCAATTACTGCACTAATACTTTTTCCCATATCAGCAGTTTGGTCCTGTTCGGTATTTTGATAAATGATTGTTAGTGTATAACTTTTGGTTGCTCCTGGTGCAATTGTTAAATTGTCTTTTATTATACTTTGAGAAGTTGTTGTATCTGGTAATACTTGATTTTGATTTTCTAATATTAAATTATTTCCATCTTCTTCTAATGTTACGATTAAGTCTTGTTTGTTGATAAAATTATTTACTACTGACTTCCAAACCAAACTATAAGTTCCTTCTATATTCCCTTTATTTTTAATTTGAAATGTTTTTGTAATGGTGTCTCCAGGAATTAAATTACTTCCCTTTATTGTTCCATCTACGATTTGAAATTCTAATTTATTGGTATTAACGTTTGTGCTATTATTTTCTATATTATCGGTTTCCATTTTATTTGTATAAAAGGCATAGGTACCTCCTGCTACAATTAATATCAATAAAACAATCGAAATTGCAAAAGTTATTATCGTTCTTGTATTATTATCCTGTTTTTCCATCTTTGTCACCTATCTTCTTTTTTATTATCTTAAATTATTCTATTTTTGTCAATCAATAGACGTAAAACTATTTTTTTCTACTGAAGCGAATTGCCGCAGTTGCACCTTCTGCTGCCGCGGTTACGATTTGATATACTTTTTTGATAATAATATCTCCAGCTGCATAAATTCCAGGAATTTTAGTTTCGTAATTTTCATCTACTTCGATATAACCAACGGGATTTGTAATATTAAGTTGTTTTGCAAAATCGGTTTTTGGAGCGTATCCTATAAAAATAAATAAGCCTTCAATTTCTAATGTTTTGTCATCGTTTAATAAAACCCCAGCCAATGAACCATTTTTTTCAATATAGTTTGTTACTTGAGAATTATAAATAATTTCAATATTTTCTGTTGCTTTTATCTTACTTATTAATTCTGATTCTGCACGGAATTCATCACGCCGATGAATTAAATATAATTTTTTTACTATTTTAGATAAGAAAAGCGCTTCTTGTAAAGCACTATTGCCGCCACCGACAACTGCTACCCTTTTTTCTTTGTAAAGTGCACCATCACAAAGAGCACAAGTGCTAATTCCTTTTCCCATCAATTCTTCTTCTTTTGGAAGTCCTAGTAAAATTGGGCTTCTTCCGGTAGCAATTAAAATATTTTTGCATTCATAAATAGCATTTTTTGTTTTTATTATTTTCCACTCATTTTTTAAAGTAATATCAATTACTTCTTCTATTTTATAAGGTATTTTCAATTCATTTACTTGTTCAAATAATTGATATGATAAATCTGGTCCACTAATTTTTTTAAAACCAGGATAATTTTCAATGTTATCAATAATATTTAAAATTCCTCCAGGTCTTTCTTTTTCAATGATTAAAACATTATTTCCCGCTCTTTTCGCATAGATTGCTGCACTAATTCCAGCCACTCCCATTCCAATGATAATTGAGTCATATTTCATATATTTTCCTCCTTAAAATTTAATTTCTTCATGATTTTCTTCTCGATAAAGGTCTTCAAATTTTCCTTTTCGACTTAATATCATAAATACTAATAGTCCTATTATAAATAATACAACAGAAATGATTTGTGCTACTTTAAAGGCTCCAATCATTAAAGAATCGGTTCTCATACTCTCAATAAAGAATCGTCCAAAACTATACCACATTAGATAAACACAAGTTAATTGTCCAACTTTTAAATATTTATAATGTTTTAAAATAATTAATAAAACAATTCCTAACAAACACCACATAGATTCATAAAAGAAAGTAGGATGATAATAATGCCCACGAATGTACATACCTTCTATAATAAAAGTAGGTAAGTGTAATTTTTGTAGTTCAGTTGCTGCTACTTCAAATCCATGAGCTTCTCCATTAAAAAAATTTCCCCATCTTCCAATCGCTTGACCAAGTAATACGGATATGGTAGCCATGTCGACAATTTTAAATAATCGGACATGATATTTTTTACAATAAAGTGCCATTGCTATAAAGCCAAAAATTAAACCGCCATGAATGGCTAAACCGCCTTCCCAAATTTTAAAAATGGAAAAAGGATCATCTTGATAAAGTGACCAGTTAAATATAACGTAGTAAATTCTAGCCCCGATAAAAGCCGCTACAATCGACCAGAAAAATAAATTAAACGTAAAATCGCTTTTATAATTATACTTTTTGGCTTCTTTTTGAAAAATATAATAGCCAAAACCAACACCTAATAAAATACAAACAGAATACCATTTTATTTCGATATTACCAAATGATACCATGACTGGATTCATAAAAGACCTCCTATTCTAATTGTATTGTATCATTTTATAAAAAAAAAGAAAAGAAGAGCATTCAATTGATTCTTCTATTCTTGAAATTTTTTTTGAAATTGTTTTAAAACTTCTAATGCAATATTATCATCACTTATTTCTTGAAAGATAATATCTTCTTGTTTTTTCATTACTTCTAATATGAATGCCATTGATTCATATAGTTCATCTTTTTCTAAATCACATGGAATTCCATAAACATAATGTTTATCTAAGTAAATAATTTCTTCCAATAGATAATAGCTAACTCCATTTTGTAGTTTTACTATTTTATTTTTCATTTTTATGAAACTCTTGATCGAATAGGACCATTTTGGTAAGCATTTAAAATTTCATCTAAATTAAACCAAGCATAATCTCCATTTTGATTCATAACACGAGCAGCTACAGTTTTAGGGTCAATTCCTGTATTCAAGAATTCACCAATATTTCCAGTAAATGTTTCTCCATTTGCTAATCTTAAATATTTAATAAATGTTCCATTATTTTGTGAAGCTAAATTAAGTTTTAAATGCATAGCGCCACTTTGTTCGATCGCTTGATATGAATCTTTATAACCTTGAATCAAACTAGATAAGTCTATCGTTTCGTTTGTATTTAAAAATTCATAATTTGGAACAGAACTATTATTAAGTGATTGTAAGATATTTGGTGTTTTTACGTTTAAAGGCTTTGGCTCCATTACTTGTTGTATAGCATTAGGCTGTGATAAATCTATATTATTTGCTCTTAACACCTGTTTTAGAGCATTTGGTCTTGCTGTGTCTATAGTATCTGTATTAGGTATGCTATCTGATTGAACTAAATTGCTTGAAATACTATTTTTTATTTTATTTACAGTATAATTATCATACCAATTCATAAAATTACCTACTACATATCCTGTTGAAATTCCATTTAAAAACCATTGAACTTCTTTCTTTTGTAAAACAAGATTAATTTTTTCTAAGCTCTTACTAATATTTGGAAACATTTCTTTAAAACATGTTTTCTTTACATCCACCCACTTATCTAGTTTTGTAGGTTCTCCATTTAATACATGTTTTGAAATAAGCTTATTTCCACATTTTACAAGACTATAAGTAATTCTTATTACTCCTAGTACTGAAACGAAAGGGTTTGGAACAATTGAGGCTACTCCAAAACCAACTAAAATTCCAGTACCAAAGGAAAGTGCAAATTTTTTCATTGCTTTTAAATATGTTTTTTCTTCATTTAATTTTCTTTTTTGGCTTTTTTCAAATAGTTCAGTTTCCTCTTTTTTATCTTCTTCTGTTCTACTTTGATAATCTACTTCTTTATTTTTTAATTTTTTGGTATCGTTATGGGCTTGATTTAAAAATTGTTGAATTTCTTTAGAAGATTTTTCATTATTATTGTCAAAATCTTTTATAATTTGACGAATAATTTTATGAAATCTTGAATAATCAATAAGCTTTTCCGTTTGACCTAATATTATTTTTGAATAGATTTTTAATTTTTCTTCGATGGTTGTACTTGCAAAATATACTCTATTTAACTCTCCACTTTTATAAGAAGCTATGAAACGGTCATTTAACTCACTATACTTAATAATTATTTTGTTTTGGTCTTCTTGTTCATCTAAAACTTTTATTTTTTCTTTCTCGTCTTTTTTTTGATATTCAATAATTTTTGGAGTGTTTTCTATAAAATCTTTATTAGCAGATTTTAAAAATTCTTCAATTTGCTTTTGAACAACTTCACTATCAATGTCTACGAGAAATAATCTCAAGTTTTGTTTTTCACAATCTTCAAAAGAAAAATCTTTTATAATTTCGTTCATTTTTTCTAAGAATTTATTTATGTCAATTTCATTTATATCTTCAATTCCTAAAATTATTCCAGAATATAATTTCATTCGTTCTTCTAAAGTTATATCTTCTTTTGATACTTTTGTTAATTCATCGTGTTCATATGCTTTTAAAAATCTCGCTTTTAAATCACGATATTTTATTGTAATTTTATCTTGTTCTTTTATTAAATCATCGTCTATTACCATTAATTCGTTTGATTCTTTCTTTTCTTCTTTTCTAAGTTCATTGTCTAATTCTCTATTAACATAAGAAAAATCTACTGGATTCGTTATGGTTTCTTTCATATTACATAAATCCAAATTCGCATTTTTTAAAAATTCATCAATTTCTTTGATAATTTCATCGTCTGAAAAGTTTGCACTCACATTGTCCAATAAAAAATCTTTCGTAAATTCTAAAATGATAGTATTAAGATCCGATGGATCAATATTTTCTATTTTACTATCACCTATAATTATTTCTTTGTAACTTTGAAACTTCTTTTTACTATCTAAAGTTTTAATTTCCTTTAAAGAACCATCTTTTTGGGCCTTTAATAATCTTTCTTTTAATTCATGAAATCGTATCGTAATCATTTTTATTCCCCCATATCTAATAAAGATTCCATATCTTTTTTTATTTGTTCCTGAAACTTTGGCATTAATCGATAAATTAAGTCTTTATCTATTATTATTTCAGGCATTTTTTCCTTTTTAATAAAAATACAATACTCATCGGTTGGTTCTTGATCCAACGTATTGATTTTATTTGTAAAAGCATATTGTTCATTATTTTCTTCTAAAATTGATAGAATGATATAATTTTCTTTCTGATATTCAAATATTTTCTTTTTTTTAAACTCCATAAATCTTCCCCTTATTAATACATTAAGTTAGAATTTCCCACTTGTTAGTGTTATATTCTATACTGTTTAATTTATTTTGTCAAATTTTATAACACTAAAAATATTAAAATAGAAATTATAAGTATTTATTTAGCCATTCTCCAGTATAAGATTCTTTTACTTTAGCAATTTCTTCTGGGGTTCCAGTTGCAACAATGGTTCCTCCACCATCTCCGCCTTCTGGCCCTAAATCAATAATATGATCTGCTACTTTTATGACATCTAGATTATGTTCAATTACGATAACAGTATCTCCGTTATCAACAATTCTATCTAATATTTTTAATAACTTTTGGATATCTTCACTATGTAATCCAGTTGTTGGTTCATCTAATATAAATAAACTTTTTCCTGTAGCTTTTTTCTGTAATTCTTTGGCCAGTTTTACTCTACCAGCTTCGCCTCCGGAAAGAGTTGGAGCACTTTGCCCTAAAGTTATATAGGTAAGACCTACATCCATTAAAACATCTAATTTTTGTTTTATTTTTGGAACATTTTCAAAAAATTCTACCGCTTCATTTACTCTCATATCTAATACATCAGCAATATGTTTTCCTTTAAATTTAATATCTAATGTTTCATGATTATATCTTTTCCCTTTACAAATATCACAAGGAACATATACATCTGGTAAAAAGTGCATTTCAATTTTTTTGACACCATCACCCCAGCAAGCTTCACATCTACCACCTTTGACATTGAAAGAAAATCTTCCTTTATCATATCCACGCATTTTACTTTCTTTGGTATTGGCAAATAAATCGCGAATATCATCAAATACTCCCACATATGTTGCAGGATTACTTCTAGGAGTTCTTCCAATGGCGTCTTGTGTAATCATTATTACCTTATCAATTTCTTGTAATCCTTTTACTTGTTTACATTTTCCTGGTTCTTCTTTTGAATGATATACTTCCTTAGCTACACTTTTGTATAATATTTCATTTACTAATGTACTTTTTCCAGAACCAGAAACCCCTGTTACACAGATTAGTTTACCAAGAGGAAATTTTACATTTATCTTCTTTAAATTATTTTCTTCGGCTTTCACAACTTCTAAATATTTGCCGTTTCCTTTACGTCTTGTTTTGGGTACTTCTATTTTTACTTTTCCAGATAAGTATTTTCCTGTTAAACTATTTTTATTTTTCATCACTTCTTCTGGCGTTCCACAAGCTACAATATGTCCCCCTTCGCTTCCTGCACCAGGTCCAACATCTACTAAAAAATCACTTGCTAACATCGTATCAGTATCATGCTCAACTACTATTAAGGTATTTCCTAAATCTCTCATTTCTTTTAAAGAGTTAATTAACTTTTCATTATCTCTTTGATGAAGTCCTATACTTGGTTCATCAAGAACATATAAAACTCCAGACAACTTACTACCAATTTGAGTTGCTAATCGAATTCTTTGACTTTCTCCACCCGACAAAGTTCCTGCTCTTCGATTTAAACTTAAATATTCTAAGCCAACATTTTGAAGAAATTCTAAACGATTATTAATTTCTTTTAAGAGTAAACGACTGATCTCTTCTTGTTCTTTTTTTAATTTTAAATTTTTTAAAAAACTAGATAAATCTTTGATACTCATGGTTGTTAAATCATAAATATTTTTTTTATTAATATAAACAGATAAAATACTTTCTTGTAATCGTGAACCTTTACAGGCACTACATTCTTTTTCAACCATAAACGTTTCTAACCATTCTCTTACCCAAGCACTACTTGTTTCAATGTATCGACGTTCTAAATTATTTACAACACCTTCATAATAATCTTTCGTATAACGAACATTTCCATTTTTAGAAACATATTTGATTTCGATTGGTTCTGGGGTTCCATAGAAAATTATATTCATTTTTTCCTTTGGAATTTCCTTTAATGGTGCATCCATATCAATTTTATATTTCTCACATACTGCTTGTATTGTTGTATTATGAATATTATTATCTAAATTGTAAGCCACAATGGCTCCTTCATTTAAAGATTTCTCTGAGTTTGGGATGATTAAATTTTCACTAATCGTTAATTTTGTTCCCAACCCTTTACAATCTTCACATGCTCCATAAGGAGAATTAAAAGAAAACATGCGTGGTTCTAATTCACCTAAAGAATAGTTACATTTTAAACAGGCATAATTTTCACTCATTAAGATTTCATCGCCATCAATTATATGTATCAATACTTTACCATCTGCTAATTTTGTACTTGTTTCGATTGCTTCAAAAATGCGAGAGCGTTCAGTGACATCAATAACAATGCGATCAATCATAACATCAATATTATCTTTTTTATTTTTTTCTAAAGTAATTTCTTCTTCTAAACCATAGATTTTTCCATTTACTCGAACTCTTGAAAAACCTTCTGTTCTTAGTTGTTCAAATAAATCTTTATGAGTTCCTTTTTCTCCTCTTACTATAGGTGCTAAAATTTCAATTTTTGTTTTATCACCAAATTCCATAACAGAACTTGTCATTTCATCAATACTTTGTGAAAAAATTGGTTCATGATGTTTTGGACAGTAAGGTATTCCAATTCTTGCAAATAAAAGTCTTAAAAAATCATAAATTTCTGTGATTGTTCCAACTGTACTTCTGGGATTTTTATTCGTTGTTTTTTGGTCAATTGAAATACTGGGAGATAATCCTTCAATGGAATCAACATCTGGTTTATCTACATTTCCAATAAATTGTCTTGCATACGCGCTTAAACTTTCTACATAACGTCTTTGTCCTTCTGCGTAAATTGTATCAAAAGCTAAACTACTTTTTCCAGAACCAGATACTCCTGTCATTACTACTAATTTATTTTTAGGAATTTCAATATCAACATTTTTTAAATTATTTTCTCTTGCACCTTTTATAATAATTTTATCCATAATACCACCTAACTTTTATTATATATCAAGTAAGTTATTTCATACGGGCTTACTATAGCATACGTACGTATGCACGTCAAGTGTTTTTCCAAAGAAAAAACAACCGTAGTTGTTTCTTCTATTTCCTCTTTCTTTCATTCTTCTTCTCTTAAAAATTCTCCATTGATATTATAAAAATAATTTTTATTTTCCATTTGAATCATAAACTCTTGATTATCCGTAAATATTACATTTTTTCCATCAAACATTTCTTTTCCAAACTCATCAAGAACTTGATATGTAGTTTTTTCTTTTTGCTTTTTTTCAATTAAATAGTAATTTTTTTCCGGATTAATTAAAGTAATTGTAATTTGTGTGTTTTCTTCAGCTGGAATTTCTTTTTTCCAAATTTCGGTTTTTTCTTGAATTTTCATTAAAATTAATTCCTGTTGATAACTATTCTCTTTTTTTATTTGTTTTTGCTTTAACAATAAATCCGATGTAACTAGTTGATATTCGTAATTTTCAAATTCTGTTATTAGTTCTTTTTTTTCTAAACTATAATACGCGTTTTCTTTTTTTATATTTTGCAATTGTAAACCTTTGATATGATTGTCTAATTTTATAAAGTCAGATTTTTCAAAATCTTTTTCAACATGAATTTGTTCTTTTACTCTTGTAACATAATTATAATAATAATAATTTTCATCCCAAAGGACCGTCTCTGCAAAAGAATATTCTGTCTCAATCATTCTGCAGTCAGCTGAATTACAACGGTATGTATGGATGATATTATCTTTATTTCCATCTTTCGTACTTAATAATTTTTCGTTTTCTTGGTACAAATAAATTTCTGTACCTAAACTTTTATTGGCTTTTCTTTTTAATTCGGATCGAATATAGCCATCTAATATATAAGAAGTAAGTTCAGAGGCGGCTTCACTTTCAAAGGGGATTAAATAGTATCTTTTATTTTGGCCATTGTATATAGTGATTCCTTCTTCTTCTTTTGGAGTTTTGGTTTCTTTTATCTTTTTTGTAATTTTTCGTAATAATTTTACGGCATTATAATCCGTTTTTTCTAAAAGAAATTTATTTTCTCCTTCTATTTTTTCAATTTTTCCATTTTGATTATAAAAATTATATTCGATATCTTTGGCATTTTCATATTCAAATGAAACCGTAAATAAAACACCATTTTCTAATGTATTTTCATGAACGAAAAACAAAATGAAAAAGAAAATGAAAATAGTTCCAATTAAAGTAATTAATAAATATAATCCTTTTTTGCTTTTCATTTTTTCACCTCATTATTCATTGATAGTATTTTACCATAAAAAGAAGAAGAAAAAAAATCTTTCCTCTTCTCTTTACAATGAAATTAAACTCTTTTTTGAATTTTGCTAGTTATTTTAGCACTGAGACTCCATGGTAACAATCGATTTAATAATAAACCTAATTTTGTAAAAAAGCCTGGAACAATAATTCCTTTATTTTTAAGAGCTTGATTGATTCCATAGATTGCAACATTTTTTGCGCTAAATTCTTGAATTAAAAACTTTCCTTTTGCAGTTGTTTCAAATTCTGTGGCAACTGGACCAGGACACAAAGCACTTATTTTTACTTTACTTTTTATTTGGCGCAATTCTTCTCGAATTGCAATTGTTAATTTGGTAATATAGTTTTTTGTTGCATAATAAGTACTTAAATTGGGACCGGTTAAAAAACCAGCAGCAGAAGCAACATTTAATATTCTACCTTTATCTTTTTTTACAAAATCTTTTAAAAATAATTTGGTTAAGATATGATAGGTTTTGATATTTAAATCTATCATGTCTAATTCTCTTTGTAAGTCTGTTTCTATAAATTTTCCAAACAAACCAAATCCTGCATTGTTAATTAAAAAATCAATTTCTTCTTTTTTTACTTTTTCATATAATTCATATACATTGTTTTCTTTTAATAAATCGTAAGAATAAATTGTTACTTGCGTTTTTATTTCTTTTTTTATTTTCTCTAATTCTTCTTTTCTTCTTGCAACTAAAATCAAATTGTATCCAAGACTTGATAAGTAAAAAGCCATTTGTTTTCCAATTCCACTACTTGCTCCTGTAATTAATGCTAACATTTTTATCACCTAATTATTATAGTAACTCATCATTCATATTTTATTATAAATAGTTTTATGTTGCAAAAAAAATATGATAAAATGATTTTTATTTCATTACCAAAGTCTTTTTATCCGAAAATTACAAAAACTTATTTTTTTAAGTTTTTAAACATGAAAAAAGCATAATTCATTATTATGCTCGCTTTTCTAAAGTTTCCATTATATTTGGCAACATTTGCTTTTTTCTAGAAACTAAGTCTTGAATAAAGTAACCTTCTTCCATAGATACATCAAAACTATCTGAAATAATATCTTTTGCTTCTGTATTAAATAAGATGTAAGAACCATTTTTTAAAACATCCGTTACAAAAAGGGTTACTACAGCATATTCTCCTTTTGCAATTTCATCTAATTTTTCGATATATTTTTCTATATCTTTTTTGATATTTTCAAAATCCATTGTAAATACTTGGCTAATTCCAAGTGTGTTATTTCCCACTTTATATGATTTGAAATCTTGGTAAATGATATCTTCAATCGACATACCTTGAATTGAGCTTCCTGCTGTTAGCATTTCAAGACCATAAGTATCGATATTTACTCCTGCTATGTTTGATAAATTTTCGGCTGCTTTTTTGTCTTCTTCTGTACAAGTTGGACTTTTAAATAACATGGTATCCGATAAAATCGCTGATAACATTAATCCAGCAATGTTTTTGGGAATTTCTACATTATACTCTTGATACATTTTATAAAGTATCGTAGCAGTACACCCCACTGGCATGGAACGAAAATTAATCGGAATAGAAGTACCAATGGCACCTAAGTTATGATGATCAATGATTTCAGCTATCTCTGCTTCTTCAATACCAGGAACACTTTGTTCTAAACTATTGTGATCTACTAAAATAACTTTTTGCTTGCTATGTTTGTCTACATCTGTTACTTTAATTAATCCTAAACATTCTTTCTTTTTATTTACTATTGGATAATTTGTATGTCCAATTTTATTAGCTAAATCTATAAATTCTGTCCGATAATCTAAATAATTGCAAGTAATAGGATTGGTATTGGTAATAATATTTTTTATATAATTACTGTAAAAGATTTTATTTCCTGTTGAAAAAGTATCTTTTGGTGTTGCTATTATATTTACTTTATTTTTCTTAGCTTTTTCATATAACTCATCTATTAAATGATGTCCTCCGGTTATAATAATTAATTTTACATGACTTTCAATTGCATAGTTAATAACTTTATAACGATCTCCTACAATTAAAATATCATCCGTGGCTAATTGTACTTCATCAAAAAAAGTTTGACTTTGATAACTACCAATTAATACATTACCCTTTATTTCTTCATCAAATTTTAAAATTTCTTCTCCATCTAATGATTGTAAAATATTTTCATACGATGTATTTAATGTTTTTGCTATCCCATTCATTACCATGGTCGCAATTTCTTTTAATGATACAAATCCAATTAATTGTTTTTTTTGATTTACTACTGGTATAGCTGTTGCTTCTTTTTTTTGCATAAAGTTAATTGCATTAATAATCGATGTATTTTCATTTACAAACATATTTTTGTTATACTCTATATTTCTTAGTTGTACTTTGACATCATTTAAATATTCAGGTTCTTTCACACCAAAATAATCTAATACAAATTTACTTTCTTTATTAATATGTCCAAGAACTCTTGGAACAGTATTTTGTCCTAATTTATTTTTTAAATAAGATAAGCTAATACATGAACATACACTATCGGTATCAGGATTTCTATGTCCAAATATAAATATTGATTCCATTTATTTTCCTCCTTAGCAATTAAAGTATAGCATAAAATATAGAAAAAATAGAAATTTTATTTATTTTCACTTTTCATTTCAAATAAAATATCTCTTAGTTCCATTGCACGCTCAAAGTCTAAATTTTTAGCAGCTAGCTTCATTTCTTCTTCTACTCTAGTTATCATATCCATTTGTTCTTTTTTACTTAATTTGGTTTTTGTTTGCTTTTGTTTTACTTCATTGGTAACAATTTCACTGATAGCTTTATTAATTGTAGTTGGTGTAATATGATGTTCTGCATTATATTTTTCTTGGATATTTCTTCTTCTTGCAGTTTCATCTATTGCAATCTGCATTGCTTCTGAGATTTTATCTGCATACATAATAACATGACCATTTGCATTTCTTGCACATCTACCTATGGTTTGAATTAGACTTCGACTACTTCTTAAAAAACCTTGTTTATCCGCATCTAAAATACAAATCAAACTAACTTCTGGAATGTCAATTCCTTCTCTTAATAAATTAATTCCTACAACACAATCATAAACGCCTAA
Organism: uncultured Mycoplasmatota bacterium; assembly: GCA_948469065.1. Taxonomy (GTDB): domain Bacteria; phylum Bacillota_I; class Bacilli_A; order RF39; family UBA660; genus MGBC162267. The sequence continues at coordinate 19,530 of CAOKKL010000005.1, forward strand.
TCTTAAATCATGAATAATTTTTAATCGTTCTAGTGTTTTTATTTCATTATGTAAGTAGGCTACTTTTATATTCATTTCTTTTAAATAATTTGTTAATTCCTCACTCATTCTAACTGTAAGTGTTGTAATTAAAACTCGTTCATTTTTGGCAGAACGTATTTTAATTTCATTTATAATATCATCAATTTGTCCCATGGATGGTTTGATTTCTATCGTCGGATCTAAAAGTCCTGTAGGTCTTATTACTTGTTCTATAATTTCATCATGAACTTTTTCTATTTCGTAATCCCCAGGGGTTGCTGAAACATAAATTGCTTGATTTATTTTATTTTCAAATTCATCAAATTTTAAAGGACGATTATCTAAAGCACTAGGAAGTCGAAAGCCATAATCTACTAAAGTTTGCTTTCTCATCCGATCTCCGTTATACATCCCTCGCACTTGCGGTAATGTAACATGGGATTCATCGACTACTAATAAAAAGTCTTTTGGAAAAAAGTCAATTAAACAGGTTGGTGTTTCACCTTCACCTCTTAAGGCTAAATGTCTTGAATAATTTTCAACGCCACTACAAAATCCTGTTTCTTTTAGCATTTCAATATCATAATTGGTTCTCTCTCTTAATCTTTGTTCTTCTAATAATTTATTTTGACTTTTTAATTCTACTAATCGTTCTTTTAATTCTTCTTCTATTCTCTTAATTGCTTCTTGCATTTTTTCGTCACTTGTAACAAAATGACTAGCAGGTGAAATGGTGATTGTTTTTTTTTCAGAAATGATTGCACCTGTAACTGGATCAAAAGAACAGATTCGTTCTACTTCATCTCCAAAAAGTTCGACTCTTATTCCATGGGCATGTTCATTGACAGGTATAATATCTATAATATCTCCTCTAACTCGAAAGGTTCCTCGATGAAAATCAATATCACTTCTTTCATATGTCATATCCACTAATTTATTAATAATTTGACTTCGTTTTACAAAATCTCCTAAATTTAGAATAAGCATTTTATTCTGATATTCTTCTTTTTCTCCGATTCCATAAATACAGGAAACACTAGAGACTACAATAGTGTCATTATAATTAATTAGAGCACTAGTCGCAGCATGACGTAATTCATCGATTTCATCATTAATAGATGAATCTTTTTCAATATAGGTATCACTACTTGGAACATATGCTTCGGGTTGATAATAATCATAATAAGAAACAAAATATTCTACATGATTCTCTGGGAAGATCTCTTTAAGTTCCGCATACAACTGTCCTGCAAGTGTTTTATTGTGTGCTAAAACTAGGGTTGGTTTCCCAGTTTTTGCAATTACATTTGCAATCGTAAAAGTCTTACCAGTTCCCGTAGCACCCAGTAAAACCTGTTCTTTTTTTCCATTTTCAATACCACGCACCAACTTATCAATGGCTTCTGGTTGATCTCCACTTGGTGTATATTTTGATATTAATTTAAACATATTGCCCTCCTTATTATGACTACAGTCAGCCAGAATATTCGTGTCCTGAGTAATTTTTAATGTTTCAATCTCTTCTCTTTTGCTTGGACACAAATGTCGGCCACAAATTTACTTTGTTTTTTTACTATTTATTATAATCACTTTTTGCATTTAAAATATACATAGTAAGAATGGTCTTGTTGTTCTGCATATTTTGGTTTTAATTTGATTATTTCATCAGTAGCATAGGATTCTTTCATATGTTCTAATTTAAACCCTGCATCAATTAATCCATTAACTAAATGTGACATATTTCTGTGATAGGTTTCTACACCATCTACAAACCAATGACTTACTCTTTTACCTTCATTATTATAATCACTTATTAAAAAATATTTTTTATCATTTATAATTACATAATTATTTGAATAATCATTTAAAATTGCACAAGAATCCATAGGATGTCCATATGAAAAAATAAATCTGCCACTATCTAATAATACATTATAAACTTTCTTACATAAACTATCATAATCTTCAATATAATGAATAGCAAGTGAAGAAACAACTAAATCAAATTTCTCATCTAATTCATCAATATTTTGCATAGGCATGACTTTATATTCAATTTTATCACTATTCGTACTTTTTATTGCTTCATTTATCATATTATTGGATAAATCTATACCCACAACTTTTTTTGCTCCCATTTCAATTAATTTGTTATCATGCTTGCCAGTACCACAACCTAAATCTAATATTGATAAATTTGTAACATCACCAATTAATTCTAACAATTGTGGAATTTCAATTAATTCATTTGCACTAAGAGCATTTTTTCTCAAACTTTGGTATTCCTCAAAAAATTCTTTATTATCATATATATTTTGTTGTTTCATACTTTGCATCCTTTCATGAATTTTTATTTTTTTTCTATTAATGTTTTATTATCAATATTTATTTGTTCTTGTAACACTTCTAGTTCTTTAATCTTCTTATTATTCTCTAATGCTTCCATTTGATTTCTTGCTGATTTATTTAATTGTATTAATCTATCAGATTGATTTATATTCATTCTAATTAATTCTGCATTCGTGTTTTCTAAATTATTTAAAATTATTAAATGAAGCAAATCAGTATAATCTCTTATATTACCATTCTTGACAAGTTCAGGATTTTTTTCTCGCCATTCTTTGGCAGTCATACCAAACAAGGCAACATTTAAAACATCTGCTTCATTTGTATATACAAACTTAATTTGCTGTTCTGTTAAAGTAGGAACAATATATATTTTTAATAGCATCTGTATGAACTACATAATTTAATTTAGATAACAATCTATTTGCATGCCATTCTATTTTTTCTTGATATGTTTCATTTCTTTTCAATCTTTCTAATTCTTTGATTAAATATAAGTTAAATTCAGGACTAATCCAACTAGCAAATTCAAAAGCAATATCACTTCTAGCAAATGTTCCACCACCATATTTACCAGATTTAGATATGATACCAATTGCATTTGTTTCTCTAATCCACTTTTGAGGAGACATAGTAAAAGCATGCCTTCCTGCTTGATTTTTAAAGTAGTCGAATTCGACTACTTTAAAGTTTTCATTATTTAATTCTTCCCACACACCTAAAAAAGAAAGTGTTTCTTTATTTCTAAGCCAATTTTTAACCACATCTGCTGGTGCTTCATCATTTTGTGTTTTTGCTAAATCTGTTAATGAAATATACTCTTATCCACTAACTATAACAACATTTATTTTACTACCTTTAACATCCATCTCTGATTTGATTATATTATTTTTCACAAGTTTTCTCCTTTCATATATATAAGATTATATATATCTTAACACAATGTACATTACAACTATATATTTTTATGATCAAATTTGAAAGACAGAAAGTCGCAAATTCTATTTTATATTCCAATAACCTCCATCATCTAGGCCAACTATTTCTATTATATAAATATTTTTCATGGTAGTTATCATCATTTTCATAAAATTATCATACCACAAATGGACACAAATGTTGGCCACAACATCTAATATCAAGTAGTGTTATTTAGTTCTTTTTTCTGAATTAAATGATACTAAATAGCCCTAGATATAAGATTTTTGGATGTGTATAATAGGAAAACAAAATACTCAATGTGATTCTCTAGTGTCTAGCAAGTGTTTTATTGTGCGTTATTAACTTTTCTCTAAACTCTTCTTCTAATTAATAATTACTGGTGGTTATCTCCACTTGGTTCATGTTTTGATATTAATTTAAACATTTTTTCCTCCTCACTATGACTATATTCAGTTACAAATGGTATGGTTGAGATTTCAATTAAAAAAAAAAGAATATTCGTTATAGAATACCTTTTTTACTATTATTTTTTTATGATAAATATAACAGTTCCACCTATTAATAAAATAAATGTTGTTGCAATTGCATATAAAAGATAATTTGTTTTTTTCTCGTTAGTCTCTTCCGTTAAAACCGTATTATTTTCTTTCTCTTCTTCTTTTAAAGTATCGTTAGAATTTGCGTTATTAGATTTATAAGATACAAGATATTTTCCTAACCCATGATTTTCAAAAATAATTTCATTGTTAACAATTCTTGCATTTAGTTTAACTACACTACCATCATCTTTTAAAACATAAATTGCATCAAATATTTTATTAGGATTTAATTTAATTGTTTGTTCAATCGTTTCATTTGATAAATTAATTTTTTGATTATCTTTTGTTTCTAAAGTTATTTCAAAAATTTCACTATCTTTACCATATCGATTGATTAAAGCATCATTTAAATTATGTTTTTTATATTCTAAAGTTGCATCTTGATAATTTGATAAAATTGAATTTGGGATTTTTACACTGATATTTCCTGTGGTCATATCTTTAAAAGTATTTTCAGTATCTTCTTTTTCTGTAACATTCCCTACATTTGGTTGATTCGGTTTTGTAGTATTTCCTGTACTTGGACGATTTGGTTTTGTCGATGTACTTGGCTTTTCTTCAGGTGTCGGTTCAGGTTTTGGATCTGGTTTGTTCTCTTCTGGTTTCTCAACCGGTTTTTTAGAAATCCATGATACAACCGCAGTTGCATACCCTTTATTCCCTGCTCTATCTACAAACTCAAATGTATATTCCGCATTTTCATGAAAAGTGTATGTTTTTGAACCATTTCCTAAAATCGTAACTTCTTCATTTGGTATTAAAGTTGCTATTACAGGTCCCTCTGTCGTATTTTGTGTACTGTATTCTATAGAAGCTTTCGGAGCTTCTTTATCAATCCAATCTACAGTAACTGTACTACTACCAATATTTCCAACTTTATCTTTGAACTCAAAGGCAAATTTACCATTTTCTTTAAATGTATAAGTTGTTTTTCCATCATTGTTTGTAATAATAACTTCTTCACTTGGTTTTAATGTTGCAATGACATCTTTATTGGTCCATTCTTTCGTATTAAAATCAAATTCTGCAGTTGGAGCTTCTTTATCAATCCAATCTACTGTTACAGGAATCATTCCATCATATCCATTTTTATCTTTAAATTGAAAACTAAATGTTTCATTCTTTGTAAATATATATTCATTGCTGGCATTGTTATTAAATATTCGATATCCCTCTTCTAGTTCTAATATCACTTTTACATCTTGATTCGTTAATTTTGTCGTAGAATATTTAATATTATATTTTGGCATTTTCGCAATCCAGTCTACTGTTACTGTTGCAGTACCTGCATTGCCTGCTTTGTCAATAAATTCGAAAGTAAATTCACCATTTTCTTTAAATGTATAAGTATCTTTTCCACCATTATTTGTAATGACGACTTCTTCACTTGGTATTAGTGTGGCAATAACTTCTCCATCCGTTAAATGAATGGTATTGAATTCAAATTCTGCGGTTGGAGATTCTGTATCAATCCAATCTACAGTAATAGTTTTTGTACCTATATTTCCTAACTCATCTTGAAATTTTAATTCCACACTTTTATTTTCTAGAAAAGTAATTGTCTTACTTCCATCGACTGGATTAGTAGCTAATTCAATGTCATTTGATAAAATTGTAATATTTTCTTTATCAAAGGAAATGGTAGCAACAACATTTTCATTTGTTATATCCATAGTACTATATTGAACTGTAGCTTTTGGAGCAACTTTATCAATCCAATCAACTTTTGCAGTTTCTGTTCCTTTATTGCCATTGCGATCTACAAATTCAAAGGTAAATTCGCCATTTTCTTTAAATGTATAAGTTGTTTTTCCATTATTATTGGTAACTGTAATCGGTCTATTTTCGTTAATGAGTTCTGCAACGACATCTTTGTTCGTAGATTTTATAATATTATAGTTAATATCTGCAGTTGGCACTTCACTCGCTGAAGGGTCTTCATATAAATTGATTAAAGCGATTGAGAAGAAGTATTGAAGTCCTTGTTCATAAACGGATGGACAGTTAATGCGAACATATTTAGCTAATATTGGTGCATCAAAAGTAATCTTTTTTAAGTTGTTATTATTTCCTAAATTGCTTTTGGTTGCGGCAAGTTCCCAATTTTTACCATCCATACTTACATAAATGTCCAAACGATTTGCTTTTCCAGATGGATAGTTTCCAAGAGAAGAGGTAGCTTTCGCATCTGGTACATAATCTATTTCAGATACATATTTTGGTTTATCAAGTTCGATGGTCGCATAGGATGGAATATATTTCTGACCAATACTACTTTTTTTATAGTAACTATGCCATGCAGTATTGATATTCCCATCTAATATATTATCTTTGTCTCCGTCACTTGTACCTGAAACATCTATTACTTTCAAATTATTTCTAGGGATATAACGATTAGTATCTGATGATGTATTTGTAGTAAAGGTAAAATATACGGGATCACTCATTGTATAAATTCCTGTAGCAAGCATTCTAATGTAAACTCTAACGTCTCCTTTGAAAGTTGGATTGGTATCGGCAAAAGAATTCCATTCACCATTAGGATCTAATGTCCACTCCATTTTATCAGTAGCACCAGTAACGCGATTTTCTAAGTCATCAATTGATACCGTATTACTTGGGAATACTCCTTTTTTAATATCAATTGTATAAATATTTTCAGCTGTCATTGGTAATCCCGTAATATGAATTTTAATATCATTTTCTCCAGTAATACTATCTAATTGTTCTTGGGTTAATTGTGCTGAATGTTCATAACTAGGAATCCAAGTATTGCCACCATCGATACTATAAGTCCAGCTTACTTGCGCACTTTGTAATTGTTTTGATAATACAATTTTACCAGCGTTAGCACCATCAAAAGAGAAAGTTGCCACTCTAGAATCTACTACTCCTAAAAGTGCATTGGCAATTACAGGAACTTCTTTTGTATAAATAGTATCTTTACTTGTCGCTTTTGTTGCTTTACGTAACGTTTCATCTTGTAACATCATTAATCTACTACGATATCCAGGTGAAGTTATTTTAGAGCCTATTCTTCTTGTCATATCATACATTGGTAGAGGATAATAAGTATAAACATCAGCAATTTCTTCTGCTAAATGAATTAAGTCTTCTTCTGTTTTTGTACTATCTGTTATATATAAATTTACTAGTCCAATCCATGCATCTAAATTGATAATTTCTTCTTTTAAAGCATCTCTGTAAATTTGTTCTAATTTTTTGGTATCATTTTTATACACATCTTCTAGTAGTATAATTAACGCCGCTTGTTCATATTTTTCATATTCATTTTGAGCGTCTTGAGATAATAACAAATAAGAACCTGATTGAATATTACCATTATTGGTTGCATATTTATTTCCCCAACCATTAATTCCACTACCAGTTGTATTGGCCCAACCAGTTGAAACGACACTATTGGCTAATTGCCAAGCATATTTTCCACCACCTGCATTGTATAAATAAACATAAGCAGCATGTCCTGGCTGACCTACAACACGAGCTGGGTATCCCCACACACCATATAAATTCGCAGCCGTTTTTGATAGTCCTCCACAAACGGCTCCTTCTTCAAATACAATCCATAGTTTTGGTTTACCAGATTGATAAGTTATATTATATTTTGATAAATTATATTTTTGATTCCATTGCGCGTAATTTGCTTGTGTGTAATATTGAGGTCTATAATAACTATAACCAAATGTGTAATTAATATATTTATAAGGATTGAAACGTTCTGCTGTGGTTGAATATTTCATTGAATAATCATGTAACCATAAAATTTCTTCATCGTCAATATTAGTGATCATTACCCCACGCATCTCATCGATGGTATAATTTTCAAACATCGCAGTATCTAATTGGCCATTTAAGTGCATGTTTTTATATATCCGATAACGTGTTTGTGCATCTGAGAATTGATTTCCACCAATCCATAATCCAACATTTGTTGAATGAGTTAAAGATAATGATAACATCATTTTTAAATATAAATCTTTGTATTTTGTTCCAAGTGGAGTTACATTTTCATTTGATAAATCTTCTTTATAAGTATGATATAAATTACTTAGTACTTGTAAAGCTCTTTCATAGCTTCCATTGGGTCTTCCTCCAATGGTCCAAAGACGTAATGCTTCTTCATTGTTTAAAAACCAATCTAATGTTTCCGCATTTTTGGAATTGCTTTCTAAAAATGAACGAAGTTGATATTGCCCTACTCTTCTAATAAATGTTCTTTGAAGTAAAGTAAGTTTTAAATCTCCTTCGATTGCTCCTGCACTATAATTTTCATGGATCAGCTTATCAAACTCTTCAACTGTAGTCATAACATTATCATTATAACCTTCTTTTATTAGTTTGGCATCGCCCCATACGGCATGATCACTTCCATTTGCTCCATTATCATTTGCATAAAGTCGAATGTAATTAGCATCTCTTATATCAATTTTCACGCGAACTGCACTATTTACTCCTTTTAAAGGAGTTGGATTTTCTTCCGTTTTTAAGGTCCAATTTTGTCCATCTTTAGATGTATAAATATAAAATTTAACACCATTTCCATTATTTCCAGCAGTTTTATTTAAGCCATAATAAGTTGAGAAATAATCATAATCTTTATAATTACTAATATCATATTCTACCGTAGAAGTAGCATGTGCAAATATCCCCTTTTTCACAACAACTGAAGATCCTTCAATATTTAAAACTAAAGAGGTATTCGAATTGGTTTTATCTAATCCTATTGTTCCCCAACCTACTTGAGCTTTCTTATAAGGAATATCAGATAAATATATTACATTATTTTCTGGAATTGTATTTGAAGCAAGAACATCTCCGCTTTCTGTTTTTATTATTTCTTTCATTTCAAAGTATTTGCAGAAAGTTAAACTCCCACAAATAAGTGCCATACAAAATAAAATCAATAAACTTTTTGCAATTGATTTTTTAAAACAAACTTTATTTTTCATATCAAAACTCCTTTATTCTTTCATTATCAATTACTTAAAAACTATGCTTTATTTTACAAAAAATAATAATTTATTAAAATTACGTTTTTATAATACCATATTTTTTCAACATTTACAAATTTCACAATTTAGTTTACACTTATAAAATATGTTTTTTACACATTTTGTGTAAATAAATAGTTTAAAAAAACAAAAAGTTTATTGACTCTTAATATTTTATTTTCATCTTTTAAAGTTGATATAATTTAAATCATGTATTTTATATCAAAATATTCTTTTATTTCTTTTTCAAATTAAAAATCAACTTTCCAATGGAACGTTGAATCTATTTTTCTTTATGAATGATTACGAAATTGTAATAATTCTCTTTCTTATTTTATGATATGATAATATCATCTTAAGGAGTAAAACATGAAAAAAAAGATTAAACCTTTTCTTCCAAAATATGCATACATTCCTTTTATCATGATTATTTGCATGAATTCTATTACTTATTATGGAACAAAGTTAATCACAAACCAAATGTATCATTACAATGCAACTTCTATTATTGATAAGTGGATTCCTTTGATTCCTTTTTTTGTATTTTTTTATTTGATTGCTTATATTATTTGGATGATTGGATATATTGTAATTGCCAAAGAAAGTAAAGAAATCTGTTTTAAAATTTTATCAGCAGAATTTCTTGCAAAACTATTTTGTTTGTTTTTCTTTTTTATTTTTCCTACTACTATGACACGCCCTGAAATTACAGCAACTAATATTTTTGAGGTAGCTTTACAATTTATTTACCAAATGGATGAACCAGTCAATCTATTTCCATCGATTCATTGTTTAGAAAGTTGGATGTGCTTTCGTGGTTCTTGCCACTTAAAAAAAGTTTCTTTGCACTATAAAATTTTTATGTTTATTTGTGCATTCTTTATTTGTGCTTCGACTGTATTGGTAAAACAGCATGTTTTAATTGATATAATCGGTGGAATTCTCGTAGTTGAATTTAGTTTATTTTTAGCTAATAAATTTCATACCGAAAAGTTTTTTAAAAAAATAGAAACACACTTACATTTCTAATAATCTATTTTCTTGTTGGGTCATTCTTTTTTGATTTTTCTAATAAATTATCGCATAAAAGTTCCGCATTTTCATCTAATAACTCATGTAATGAAATTTTCGGATATTCTTTGGAACTTGGGTCAAATTGCTCTAATCTTTTTAAACTTTTTCTATAATTTGTTAAAGTTAATAATAAACGTTCTAATTCTATTTTTTCTAATACAGTACCTTTTTCTTCATATTCTTTTCTTAATTCATTTAGTTTTAAATTATTATCATGTAAATATTTCATTAAGCGAATATCATTTTGGTTTATCTTTATCGTGTTTTTTGTTTCATTTAAAACGTTTTTAAAAAGATCACTATAAAGATTTTCTAAATCTTTCGTAGATTCATCATCAATACTAATATGTGATAAAATTTTTAATATTATTTTTAATCTTTCTAAATATCCCTTTAACGGAATTATCTTTCCTTCAAATTCAAACTTTTCTAAATTAAATTCATGCTGTTTATTTAGATCCTCTAATTCTTGAATTTTTTTTCTTCTTCTTCTTTCTTCTGGATCAATATTAGTTAAAGGCGCAATTTCCTGAGTTTTCTCTGGAGTTTTGTTTTCCCTTTTCCAATCCGCTAAAGAATTTTGTAAATTTTTTATTTTTTCTTTTAATTTTTTCTGAACTATTAAATTATTAATATAAGCAATTGCTTGACGTTTTTCTTCCATGCTTAATTGTGTTATATCTTTATTTAAAAAATCCATTTTTATCCCTCGCTACAGAAGTATAGCATTAAATTTAAGATATCTCAAGATTTTTTTTATGATATAACATTACTTAACAAAAGTGTCTAATTTTTTTAAAAAAATTGCAATAATTAAATTGCAATTTGCTTTTGAATTTCAAATGTATAACTTAGAGATTTTCCTTGCATTTCATTTCCTGTTTTTTCATCCATCCATAACTGGAATTGATATTCTTTGCTTTCGCCAGTTATCGAATTTGTATCTAATAAAAGGTAGTAATTCTCTTCATCTTCGCTTAAAGGCATATCTTTTAAAGAAAAAATATGATTATTTAAAGCAATATTTAAACAATGATAATCTAAAGAAGAAGTTTTACTAATTTTCATATATATAACATAGTCTTCTTTTGTTTTTGTATCATTTATAACTTTAATGCTACCTGGTTTGATATTTTTTAAAGCTTTTTCATTACTGATTGGAAACATGGCTCCATTTGATGTATTCGTTATCTCCAAATGAGAAAACTGTATATCACTGTAACTTGCTGCTATCGACAAAGCTTCACTTTTTGCTAATGTTTTCCATATCGGAAAACTAATCATAATGACAGATAGTAGGAAAGATATTTCTATCATTTTCCAATGAATAATTTTATTAATATTTTTCATATCCCCTATTATTCCTCTCAACTTGGTTTTCTATACTATCATTTTTTTATCTAAAAAGCAAGAAAAGAAGAACTTCTTATTCTGAAATTTAAATGAAAAAGTAAATGACAAAATCAAGTAGTAAATAGACATTTAATCT
>CAOKKL010000006.1 GCA_948469065.1 uncultured Mycoplasmatota bacterium
ATTACTTTGTCATACTTGAAAATAAATAGTCCTATTAAAAGAATACTAAGAATTAGAAAAGTTATTTTTTGTTTCATGATACACCTCTTTGTTATTATGAAGAAAAATAGATAAAATATTTACTATCTAATTATCACTAAGTATATCATAGATTATAATTATAAATAGTTTTTTCTCTTATTATGAATGTGAAAAAGCGAAAAAAAAAGAACTAGAATTATCTAGCTCATTTTTATTAAACATTATAAATTTTTGATTTTTTACGAGTAATTAAATAGAAAGCACCAGCTACTCCAATTCCTCCAATAACTACTACATAAGGAACAAAACTTCCTGTTTGTGGATTTTCTGGAGTACATTCTTTGTCATATTGTTCTTTTGAACATTCTTCAGCATTTTTACAATAGTATTTTCCATTATTCACTGTACAAATAGGACTTTTTGGTTCTTCGGTAGAAGAAGTATTTGTAAATTGAATACTACAATCTTGTGCAACATCATTTACTTTATAAGTAATTCCAGCTACTAAAACTGTATTTCCAGCGTTTACTCCATTACGAGTTGAAAATTCAAATGTAATATCGTTTCCACTTTGTGATGGTGATTTCATACTCCATCCGTTTAATTCTTCATAAGAATCATAAGTCATGTTTTTTAAAGTTGCATCTACTTTAAATGACTTTGCAGTTCCACTGGTAACACGAATACCAATATAACAAGTTGCATATTTTCCATCACTTGTTTTTGGACAAGTAATTGACGTTCCATTTAGAGTTGTTTTACTCATACTTTCATCTTCAGAACCAAATACAGTTCCTGCAAAATCTGCAGCACGTACACTCATTGGAATCATAATAAGCATGATAGCTACAACTAAACTAAGCATTTTCTTTTTCATAATATAAACCTCTTTTCAATATTTCTAAACTTATTATGGACTCATTATATCATAAAAATACAACATTTCTACACTTTTTTTACTTTTTTTACATTTTAAGTATTAAATTATGATATGATATGAATAATAATAATGAAAAAAAGATGGTGATTTATGAAAAAAGTATTGATAAATATTGAAAATAATAATTTACAAATATCTTTCAAAAATCACACAAAAATGCGAGAAGATTTAATTAATACCAATATTTTAAGTAATAGTGAACTATTATTTGGAGTAGATTATCTTCAAAACAACGAAAAAATTGTTTCTCTTTTTCTGAAAGAATTATGTGAAATTAAAAAATTAACTTGTGTCACTTTTGATAATAACGAACTTGCTTTTATTTTAATTCCATTGTTAAAAAACAATAATTCTATAAAAGAAGTTTACATTAAAAGTGATGAGACACTAACCTATGCGATTTGTGAAAAATTAATTGATTCGAAACATATTGAATCCATTAATTGTTATAATATTCCGGCATTTTTAATCGAAATGTTAGATCAAGATTATATTAAAGTCGAAACTAGAAGTGAATTTTTTTATATAAGTAACTTTATGCAAGAGAATGGACTTATCCAATATTCTAAAATGTATTATAAGACTACCGTTCGTATGAAAATTCCCTTAACGGAAGAAGATAAAAGTGATTTTATTACCTTTATTAAAATAAATCGTTATTTAAAAAATATTAAAATGGAAAATTTTTCAAGTAAAGATATCGAATTTATTTTACAAATTTTAAAAGAAAATCATTTAAAAAATGTGACAATTCATATTCCTGGAAATAATATAAAAGAAAAACAAATTGAATTTTTAAAAAATGAAAATAAAAAATGGAATAAATTTCATTTAAAATGCAAATTATCTTACTCCGACGATTATTTAAAAGAAAATATCTTTAAACAAATGATATTAAATACGATAAAAATTTGTGGTCTAATTATTATTATATTAATTGGTTCTGTCATTGCTTTTGTAGGAACTAGAAATTATTTTTCTATGAAAAAAATAGATTCCATTCAAGAAAATATTCAAAATACCATTAATAATGCAACACAAACAGGTGAATTAGAAATTACACCAGATAATGATTATGTTATAAAAAATAACTATATCGCTTCTCTTTTATCCATAAATGAAGATGTGGTTGGTTGGTTGAAAGTTAATAATACCAATGTAGATTATCCTGTTGTAAAAGGAGAAGACAACGAATTTTATTTAAATAAAAATCTATATAAAGAAAAAGATGAAAATGGTTGGATTTATATGGATTATCGTAATAATGATAAAGAATTAAAACAAAATACAATTATTTATGGACATAATATGTATTATAGTGGGGTTATGTTTGGTACTCTAAGTAAAGCATCTTATAAAAGTTGGTATACAAAAGAAGAAAATTTAACCATTTCCTTTAACACCATGTATGAAACCATGGATTGGCAAATCTTTTCAATTTATCATGTCAATAAAACAAATGATTATCTTGTTACAGACTTTGCAAATGAAAATGATTTCTTTGATTATATCAATATGGTGAAAAAAAGAAGTTTTCGTAACTTTGGCGTAGAAATAACTGCAAACGATAAAATTCTTACGCTTTCTACTTGTACAGGTGATAATGAAAGATTAGTAATTCATGCCAAGAAAAAAGAAACGTTACCAGAAATACATAATGAAACGGAAGAAAATCATGAATCTTCAGAGGAAACAAAAGAAGAAAATCCCATTTAAGATTTTCTTTTTTTCATTTGTTCTTCAATTAATTTTAAATTTTGCTTTAATCTTTCATCTTTTGAATTGATTTCTACAGCTTGTTTCACATAAGAATAAGATTCCTCATATTGGCCCAATTCATAAGTCACAAGACTTAATAAATCGTATATATGTTCATTCCAAGCAAACACTTCATTGATATAACTATCACTTTTTTCTTTAATATTTAATGCTTTTTTTAAGAGTTCATAGCTTTCTAAATATCGATGTTGTTCATAATATAGTTCTGCCAGTTCTAAATAGCTTTCTCTTAAATAAGGGGCTTCTAAAATGGCTTTTTGATACCACATTTCGCATTCTTGATAATATTTTTTAGCATAATAACTTCTAGCCATAAAACGCATAGAAGCACATCTTTCATCTTTCCATGTAGCACTTGGTAATTCTAAATGACGATGAAGTGTTTTAATACAATCATCCCATTTTTGATAAAACATATACTCTCGACCCAAATAATGCATATTGCGATCATCTTCTGGATCTTCTTCAACACTCATTTCTAAAAGTGGTAGATAAGAACTTCTCGATTTTGTTTCATCGGGATGATGATCAACCACAATTTCATTCGTAGTTAATTCTTTTTCTTGAAATCCCTCTTCACAAACTAAAACTTCATGAACTGGATGTTTCCAAGTATAACCAAATCTGGAATGAATTTTATTAATATGGAACGTCGTAGCAGGATTACCAAATTCATCAAAACTCCAATGATATAAATATTTTAAGCGTGTTAAGTTATTATTTTGCCATAAATTTTCTAATTTTTGTCGCCATCCTTTTTGAAAAACTTCATCCAAATCTGCACAAATACAAATATCTGCATCATCAGGAATCATATCCAAAGAAAGATTTCTTGCAGTATCAAAACGCCATGGTTTAATTTCTAACACCTTTACATGAACTTTATTTTGTTCTAACAAAGAAACTGTTTCATCCGTAGAGCCTGTATCCAATACATAGATTTCATCGGCTTCTTTCATAGATTCCACAAAACGATTTACAAATTTACTTTCATTTTTAGAAATGGCGTAAACACAAACTTTTAACTTTTTCATGTTAAACCTCCTTTTTTATTTTATGAAAAAAAAAGCATTTTGAATAAGAAAGAAGACCAAAAAAAAATTCTAGTTGGAACACTAGAATTAAATTAACGATTTTTACAAGTAAATCCTTGTTCCACTTGAAATTGTTTTAAATCAAAATAATCGGTTGGAAAAGAAGAAACTTGAAATTCAGTAGATAAATCATCGATTGAATTCGTAATCGTAATAACAAACTCGCTATCATCAAATTCGGCAGCTTGGTTATCACTATATTTTGCTTTTTCTTTTAAATAATCCTCTTGTACATCAAAAATATATTCTAATTTTTTTTGAGAACTAACCATTTCATCATTGCTATTGATTCCATAAGTATAAGTTGTATTAACTAAAGCATTTAAATCCTCATCCATCACAGAATCTTTCGAACAATGCATAAATTTTACTGGTGCATTACTATTTACGATTAATGAAACTTCCACTATAGTTTCATTGTCATAATCATCTGATACTACTAAATTAAATTTATGTTCTCCTTCAATAGCTGTAATGGTATCAAGATTTATAGAAGTATCTTCTAATTCATAAGAACAGTTAGAAACGTCAGTACAAGTTACAATAAAATCTTCTAATACTACTTTTGCTCCAGGAATGACATTCAATTCTTTTACAACAATATTTGGTGCACTAGTATCTTTTATAATAACTTCTCCAGAACGAGAATTTGTTCCACAAGTAATTTTATATTGATAAGAACCCATTTTATTATAATCAATTTGTGAAGTATCTACTTTACAATTAGTTGTATCCATTCCTTCAATATCTGCATAATCTGTGGCATTACTAGACAATTCTTTTCCTAATTCCATCACAAGTCCTTCTTTTGGATGAATAAAACCATTTGTATTTTTATTTCCTGCCAAATTCAAAATGAAATATACACCTATTCCAATGACACAAATCAGTACAATTGCAATAACAACAATGGCTGTTTTTGAAAGTCCTTTTTTCTCTTTTGGATTTTCATTTGAAAAATTACCCATATTCGGTGGTGTTGGAACTGCTTGCATAATGTTATTATTTCCACTCATATTCATTCCATTAGCAAAATTAGGATTTATATTAGAAGAGGAATTGCTAAAATCCATTCGATTTGGAACAGCATTTATATTATTTGTAAGATTGGGATTATTATTTTCAAAAGAAGGATTCACTACTGGCGTATTAAAATTGATTTGTGGTGTCACAGAACCATTATTTTGAGATACTGGATTGTTATTTTGGAACATATTATTGTTTGCATTATTACTCATAAATGGATTGGATTCGACAGAATTTAAATCGGGATGAAATAAATCATTGTTATTGGAACCTAGGGTTTGATTTTCCATATTCGAAACTGCATTCATATTAAAATCTGGATTCATAGGATTTGCCATTGGATTTCCAGAGTCCATCGCTTTAGTTTCCGGTTGTTGAACAAAAAATGGATTATCATTTTCTGAATTCATAGAAAAATTTGGTGTTGCATTGGTTTGTGGAATATTGTTATTCATATTATTTGTTCCAAGTGATTCTATATCGTCAGTACCATTCATGGTTTCATTATTATTCTCATCAACAGAATTTAAATTTCCTAAACTCATTTCTAAAAAAACATTATCTGGAGAAGTCGCAGGATTTTCTCCCATCGGATTTTGAGTTACTTCTGATTGATTTAGAAATTCATTATTTCCCCCATTTAAGCTTGTATCATTATTCTTCATAATTCTACCCCTTTACTATAAAACATTATAACGAGAACTAAAAAAAAAGGCAAGATAAAAAATTTCTGTACGATTATTATTTTACAATATCGTCTAAAAACTAAATTAAAAAAAAGAAGAAAGCTTTTTAAAACTTTCTTCCTAGTTTGCTTTTATTTTTAAAATATAATTATTTACTTTTGTAGCCCAAGTATTACTTTCCGCATATTTTTTTCCAATTTGTTCTACACTCGTAAGTCCTTTTTGATAATAATTAACAGACAAGTTTTCAATAAAAGCTCTAAGCCCCTCTTCTGGTGTTGCAAAGCTTTGATAAGAATTGCCACCACAACCAGGCCCACCTTTCATTCCCCCAAAATTATTGCATTGATTCGCTAAAGCGCTACATTTTCCGTAATAACAACCTGTTTCTAAGAAAACAATTGCCAATGCAATGTATGGATCTACTTGATAATGAATAGCTAATGATGCAAATGTTTGCCCATAGCCTGCTAAAGTAGATTTCAAACTACGTTCTAGCTTTTCTCCTAACTCTTCTAAAGTCATACCATCATAGACTATTTCTGACACAACTTCATAAGCTAAGGGTACTTCTAATAGTTTTTGAGTTTCTGACCCTTCATGTTCGTCTGCTTCCAAAGTTTCCACTAATTGATTTGAATTAGCCCGCAAATAGCTTCCCATATTATTTACTTCATTATGAAATTCTAATTGCAAATATCCTCGCAAGCAAGTAACGATTCCAAACACAAAGACTACTACGATTACGGCTCTACTAAGAGCCTTAACCGACGGTAATTTTTTCATTTTCTCTCTACCTCATTTTTTGCGGAAACAATAAAATACTAACATATTTGAAAGGAGGAAGTCAATTTGACAAATTTGAAAAATTTGTTCCATCCTTTATTTATGGGAAAAAATGATATTTTTCCCTACTATATTTTATGAAACAATTTGAAAATTCATGACATAGAACCAAAAAAGAATGAAACTATAACAAAACTAGCTAAAATTCCCATTAAATCTGCAAATAATCCAACCCCCAAAGCATGACCAGTTTTTGTGACTTTAATACTTCCAAAATAAAGTGCTAATACATAAATGGTTGTATCCGTACATCCTTGTAAGGTGGAAGCAAGCCTTCCAACAAAAGAATCTGGACCATAAATCATTAAAATATTATTTAAAATAGCTAAAGAAGCTGTCCCACTAATTGGTCTTACAAAAGCCATTGGTAAAATTTCCACTGGAATATGTATGGTTTGAAAAAGGGGATGTAAAAAGCGAAAAAAATAATCAATAAAATGGCTATTTAAAAACAAATTGGTTGCAAAAACCATTGCAATAATGGAAGGAGCAATATGAAATGTCATGATCAGTCCATCTTTTGCTCCGATTAAAAAAGAATCATATAAATTTACTTTTTTACGAAATCCATAAAGAGTAATCCCTAAAACAACTACCGGAATAATAATTTTAGATAAAAAATTCATTTTTGTTTTTTCCTCCTTAAAAGATAGTCAAGAAGTAATCCAAAAAAACTAGAACAAAACGTAGCTAAAATAGAAGTGATAATAATTTCAGAAGGATTAGCACTTCCATGACTCATACGAAGAGCTAAAACAGTTGTAGGTATAATAGTAACTCCACCAGTATTTAATATTAAAAAAGTAATCATGGCTTCTGTAGCAGTATCTTTTTTAGGATTCTGCTTTTGCAATTCTTCCATTGCTTTTAAACCAAATGGAGTTGCTGCCGACCCTAAACCTAAAGCATTGGCTGCAATATTAGAGGCAATATAACCAAGTGCTTTATCATCTCGATGTAAACTAGGAAATAACTTATGTAAAACAGGCAACACCAATTTGGCAAATTTTTGTAAAATACCAGCATCTTCGGCAATTTTCATAACCCCAGTCCATAATACTAAAAGTGGCATCATTTCCAAAATCAAATTAATTCCTGCACTAGCCCCTTCTAGCATTTGATTATTTAGAGATTCAGTTTGACCTGTAAAAAAAGAAAAACAGACGCCTATTACAATAAAACATCCCCAAATAATATTTACCATCTTTTTAGCCACCCAAAAATTTTAGCAAAAAAACCTTGTTTTTCCTTGACACTTTTTTCTACATAAATTCTTACCTGAATCAAATCATGATCATTCAATAAAATATGAGCTATTCCTACTTGATCTCCACTCTTGTAATCTTTTAAATCATACATCTCATAATTAATTTTAATTTGCTCTTTTTCTTCTTTTGAGCACAATATATCGATATCTTTTTCAATATACAATGTCTCTTCTTGATATTTTTCTAAATCTGGAACTTTAAACTCTTCTTTTTTTAAAACATTCACTAATTCCATTTTAGAAAATAATACTTCATATAAATTTTTATGATCTTGAAAATCATTTCCATCATTTAGTGTCACGATTGCAATTTTCCTCCCATTATTTAAAGCTGAAGTAACTAAAGTTCTTCTAGCTTTTTCAGTAAATCCTGTCTTACCTCCTATAGTAAACTCATAGGTTTGTAATAATTTGTTTTTATTTGCCCAATGATAAGTTTTTTTATCACTTTTCCCAACATAATTTTTTGTGCCAGTTATCGTTTTAAAATCTTCATTTTTCATCGCATAGCTCATGAGTAATGCCATATCATAGGCTGTAGATGTATTTCCCTTTCCATCATTTTCTTCTAGCCCATGAGAATTATAGAAAATTGTATGTCCCATTCCAAGTTGATAAGCTTTTTCATTCATCAAACTTACAAAACCTTCCATGCTGCCACCAACTGCATTTGCAATAACAATCGCCGCATCATTTCCACTTCGAAGCATTAATCCATATAGCAAATCTCTTAAACTCATCGTTTCTCCAACTTCTATATAAATTCCACTTCCATATGCCTTTAAGACTCGTTCATCTACGGTAATGTTAGTATCTAAATTCATTTGTTCAATTGCAACAAGAGTTGTCATAATTTTTGTGGTACTTGCAATTAACTTTTCTTCATAAGCATTTTGTTCATATAAGACTCGCAGAGAATCCATATCCATGGCAATCATACTTTCGGCACTATAAGCATTTGCTATAGTTGGAATAAAAAAGATAGTGAATAAAAAAAGAAAAAATCGTTTCATGAAACCACCTAAAAAAATATATGAAAAAAAGGACCAAATAAGTCCTAAACTTGATGATAAGATAATCGAATCAAATAAGATATTTTCTCTAATGTCTCAATTTCTGTATTTTTTAAAGCTTCTTGCATGTCTTCATACATTTTCAAAAAATCCGTCTCATCATGACCAAACCATTCATAATATAAATATTTTAATTTGTTCATGTTCTGTTCTCTTTTTAGAGTTGATAATTCAATTTGAATTACTTGATTCAATTTTTCTTTCTGACGCAATTCATGACGATGGTTTCTTTTTTCCAAACATTCATAAGAAAGTGTACGTTCTTTTAAAGTATACATAAATTCGTTTATATTATTATCGTCTGAAATCAATACAGAACTAAGTGCAATTACATTTCCTTCTTCATTTAATAAAACCGCTAAAGAATTCTTCGCATCACTCATTAAAAACGCATATTCAAGCGTTTCGTCTTGATTATTTACAATCGTTTTATGCGCAATTTCGGAAACAAAAGAAGAATCCAATTTAATATGAAAAAGCAAAAAGTCTCTCAAAGTTTCAAAATCTACTCGAAACAAAGGGATTTTTTTCACATAGGTTAAAAAATCAGATTTTTCCCATTCATAAAAATGCCATAAATGATCCAAATCAAAATTTAGTACGAGATCGTAATAATAATTCACAAATAACTGCCCCTTTCCATGAAATAATAATTAATAGAATGCCAAAAAAGAATAGCAAACATTCTCCTCTACTAATAATAAAATGAACGAGATTTAAAAAACTATACCCTAGTGTTAATAAATTAAGATATAAAATAAAAAACATAAGTCCAACACTAGAACAAAGTATCCCAAGAATTAAAAATAAAACACGTAACATTTCACCACCAATAAATTCTATTTCTGAAACTGAAATTTTATTATATAATATAGTAAGGTGATGAACATGAATTTAATAGAATATATTATTTTTGGAATAATACAAGGTTTAACAGAACCTTTACCAATCTCTTCAAGTGGGCATTTAGTCTTAATACGAAATGTTTTTAATACGAATTTATTTCAAGATTTAAATTTTGAAATTGTTGTCAACTTTGGTTCTTTTTTAGCAATCTTATTCATTTTTTGGAAAGATATTATAAAATTAATTACAGGATTTTTTGGATATTTTTTGAAAAAGAAAGAAAAAGATACTTATAAAAAAGATTTTAAATATTGTTTGTTAATTTTAATCGGTTCCATTCCTGTAGGAATTGCTGGTATTCTTTTAAAAGATAAAATTGAATCCATATTGAGTGGACCTAAATTGTTAGGAATTTCGTTTTTAATTACATCCATTGCCTTATTTTGTGTACGAAATGCCAAAGGAACGAAAGAAGATAAAGATATTACTTATAAAGATGCTATTATCATAGGATTATTACAAATGGTTGCTTTATTTCCTGGAATTAGTAGAAGTGGAACTGTGTTGGTAGGATGTCTTTTATGTGGATTATCGAGAAATGCTTCTTTAAAATATACTTTTATGTTGTATTTTCCAGTTTCAGTAGCTTCCATGGGATTAGGAGCTATCGATTTACTAAAAAGTGGTAATTTAGAGCATATATTGCTTCCTTATACTGTTGGATTAATTGCATCTGGAATTGTTACTTATTTTTCTTATCAATGGTTAAGCAATTGGGTAAAAAAAGGACGACTTTGGAAATTTTCCATTTACTGTTTCTTGTTAAGTATTTTTATATTTATTTATTTTCGTTAAAAAAATTGTGGATTTTTTCCCACAATTTTTTTTATTCTTATTGATTGGAAATATATTTTGTCTCCTTATTACTTTTGATATCAATTTCTACATTATTAATAGAATCAAAACGTTTTGAAATTTTATCACTCGTAATATTAAGTTCTTTCACATCTTTTTGGACAGTCTCAATACTTTTGGATAAGTTATTCCATCTTGCTCGATAACGTTCAAATTCAACACTAAGTTTATTTAATTCATCTTGAATCACTTTAGCATATTTATCTCGTTCCATATTCTTTATAATCATATGAATAGTTGTTAAGGTACTCATAAGCGTCGTCGGTGAAGTAAGCCATACTTTTTTTTGATAAGCATAATGTAATAAATCGTGATGATAAGCATTAATTTCTGCAAAAATTGCTTCGGCTGGCAAAAACAAAATTGCTTCACTAGCAGTTACTCCCGAAATAATATATTTATCATGAATAGCATCGATATGTTTTTTTACATCTCCTTTAAACAATTTTAATGCTTGGTCTCTTTCTTCTTTTGATAAACTACGATCGGTCATTTTTTCATAATTTTCCAAAGGAAATTTAGAATCAATACATATGGAGCCCATTGGAGCTGGAGCAAATAAGACTGCATCACTAATCGCCCCATTCACTAACTTATATTGCGTTTGATAAATTGCATTATTTTTTTCTCCAAATACATTACTCAAAATATAATTTAAATTGACTTCTCCAAAAATACCTCTTGTTTTCTTATCCGTTAAAACACTTTGTAAAGAAACAATTTCTGTTGATAAGCCATCAATCTTTTTCTGAGCTTCATCAATTTTTGATAATCGTTCTAATACACTGTTAAATGTTTTATTGGTTTTATTAAAATTTTCATCCAATTGTTGATTTACTCGGTCATAAATTTCTAAAAGTTTTCGTTCTACTTGTTCATTTAATTTATTAAAATCATTTCGAAGATTATTCGAAAAATCTAATTTAAAATCTCCAATTTCTTTTGTAATATTCGTTTCAAACTTTCCAAGACGTTCAGTAAATTCACTACTTCCATTATTATTTTTTAAAAGGATTATAATTAATAAGATTAAATTAACTCCCATAAGAACTAAAATTCCATATTCCATAAATCACTTCCTAAAGAAATTATATCAAAAGAAAAAAAAGAAAAAAAGAAGAATTACTCTTCTTCTAAATACACTTGTGTAACATCATAGCCATAATATTCTAAAATAGAAACTGCTCGCTTACTATGAATTCCTTTTGTACATAAAATATAATAAGCTTGTCCTTTTTTTAAGTATTCTTGGTAGTGAAGCATTAATTTATCATAAGACATATTGATACTACCTAAAACTCTTCTTTTTTCATAAACATCTGGTGTACTGAGGTCAATTAAAGTGCCCAAACTTTCATGATAATCACGAAATCGGATTCTTTTCATTTTAATCACCAATATAACATATGAAAAAAAGAAAAAAGAAAAGAGGACAACTGTCTTAGTCATCCCCAAAGAAATCATCAAAAAATTCATCATCCGTAATTACATTATCATTCATAACAATACTATCTGCATCAATATTAATTTTTGGTTTCTCTTCTTCTTTTTTGGGTTCGGTAGTTGGAAGAGTTTTATCTGTAGAAATTGGAGGTACAGATTCTTCTTTTGGTAAAACATTTGGTGTTTCTTCTACCGGTTTAACTTCTTCTGCAACTGGGTTGGAAGCTAATTCTTTTTGTTTTGCTTCCTCTTCATCCAATTCCTTTAATTTTTTATCAATATCTGCAATCATTTTATCAATTTCATCGTTGGACAAATTACTTGGAGGCATTCCAGGTAAAGCTCCACCAAAAGGATTTGGAGAAGCCCCAAATGGATTTGGTGTATTTGAATTCATACCAAATGGATTATTTGGTAAAGAATTACCAAATGGTGATGGAGATATTCCTCCCATTGAACCTCCTCCAAGTGGTGGCATTCCTGGCATAAATGGATTAAAACCAGAATTATTTGCATTACCCTTATCTGGATTATTCATATCTTCCATCATTTTTTTTCTTTTTTCTTCGGAAACATATTTCTTTAAATCAAATAAATCAATTGGCTTTTTTTCACGAATTGGCAAATCCGCCATCGTTCTTTTAATTCCCCAATCCATCTTAAAATCTGGTTCTAATTTGGTTCGGAAAGGATTCATTCTAAGACGTTTAATAATTACCTCAAATAATTTCATTTTTTGCAAGTCTGTAACGGTTACAAGTGGAGTACTAGCAGTTTTATCTTTTTCTTTACTCTTTACTTCTCCACACATTTTACTGATTTCTTCCAAAGCAGACATTTCAGTACTGATTAAATATACTAAATTTCCACAGTTTCCTTTAATAATTTCTGCTACTTCTTTCCCATAAACATCATTTAACTGAGAAAAATTTTGAATAATAAAGGTAAATCTTATATCACGACTTCGAGCTGCAGATACCATCGATGCAACATCTTTTAAAGCTGGCATATTCGCAAACTCATCTAAGATAAAATTCGTTCGATAAGGCAATTTCCCACCTTGTTCTTTCGCCACATCAATTAAGGTTTCATAACATTGTTTAATAAAAATGGTCATTAAACTATGATAAGTTGTTTTTTCATCATGAATAATCATGAAAATAGCAGTTTTTTCCATTCCAATAGAACGCATATCAAAATCACTATATGAAAGCATTTCGGATAAACTTTCACGAGTAGCAAATTGACGTACTTTCTGACGGAAAGTTGAGGTAATACCACCTTTGGTGTCATTTGGGGCATTAATCGTATTATTGGCAAAGATGTAAGGACTAGAAGATTCACCTTTTAAATGAAAGTACTCTTTAATATAATTACTAGTTGCAAATCTTTCTTCTCCAACCGTATCCATAAAATTTACAGAATTTAAATTAATTTCGCTTTCTTTTGCATCCAAAAATAATCCAAGTGCAAGTCCAGAAAAATAATCCGACGCACTTTTTTCCCAGAAAGGATCTTTACTTTTCGCATCACTTAAAATGTTTAAAGCAACGTCTTCTAAAAGTTCTGTTGATTTATCAATATCACCTTTTTTATGATATTGATAAGGAAGTGTAAGTGGGTTCCAAGCATTACCATTTTGAGGATCTCGGAAATTTAAAATAATAATGTTATATCCTTGTTCTTTTAAATATTCACCACAATAGCGATAAAGTTCTCCTTTGGGGTCTGTAATAATCATGCTCTCGCCTTTTTTAGCTAGTAAATTAACCATCGGTTTAACAATCGTTTCTGATTTACCAGAACCAGTTGAACCAATAACTAAATTATGATATTCTCCATTATCTACCCAAATATCGGTACCGTTATTAATAAGAGGAATACCAGCTGCTTCTACATTATTATCTCCAGGTTTTACATGTCCAACACCTTTATCTTCTTTAATTTCTTTTTCCTTAGCCCATCTAGAATATCCTTTTTCTTCTTTTTCTCCAACATTTAAAAAATGTTTTCCACTTTTATCTTTGTCAAAAATATAAGAAGACACACTAGAAAAAATAATAATTAAAGCGATAAAAAACATCACCAAGGTAAGTGCTATTTTATCAGGTGCAAAAGCTGGAAATGGATTGAGTCCAAAAAAAGATCCATCAAGTGAAAAAGAGGAAAAATTTAAAACAGCTATCGCACATAAATATAGTAAAAAAATGCAAAATGCAATAAAAATTATAAAATCCTTTGGTGCTACACGAAACTTCATAAAAAACTCCTCCGTAATCTTGTTCTATTATACTACATCAAAAAAGAAAAAAGAATACCAAATTTTGAAAAAAGAAAAAAGAAAATCAATCATTTTCTTCTAAATATTTCATTGCTTTTTTAGCTTGACGATATTCTTCATGATGAGGAATTTTATAATGATTACCATTTTTAATAAAATGAGACCCTGTTTGATGAAAATCAAACTCAACTTGAAATTCATCACATTCTTTTTTTATAATTTTAATCCAATCAAAATTACATTCACGAGCATTCAAATAAGACTCTCCTCCAACCGAAACGAAATCAATCTTTCCTGTTTTCAAAAAAGAACTTAAATGTACTTCTTCTAAAATAGGAGAAACAAAAACATATTTTTTTTGAACAGGTAAGGACAAAAGAATCGGTAAACGTGTTTCAATCTTTTCTTGATTTTCACAAGTCACTGCCAGAATCACATTAGAATATCCACTTCCCCAATCACTCGGTATACAATCATAAAAACGTTCCACCCGTTTCGTACAAATAAGAAAAGTAACATCACTTCTTTGTTTCATAATACTCCAAGCTTCTTCTCTCCATTCATCCGCTTCTTTTAGAAAAAAATCAGAAGTAAAACAAGTGGCCAATTCACTTTTAGAAGGAATTTTATAATCGCCATTTCTTGTTTTTTTAAGAGGTAAAGTAAAATTAGTTTTTGATTTTGTTATAATACTAGCATCTTTTTGATGTAAATGGTCCAAATAATACACATAACAGTTTTGACATCCTGGACTACATTTATGACATCCATGCCAAGGACTCCATAGAAAACGATTCAATTTTTTTTCCCTTTCTACTTTGTTTCAATTTTAATCTTATAATTATTGAAACTATCAATAACAAATACATATTTCTTCGCATATGAGTCGGTAATCGTAATATTTCGTTTTGCATCTTTATCTTCCACTTTATAATCATCAATCACCACAGAATTATTCTTATTCTTGTAAATATCACATAATTTTCTAAAATCAGATAACTTTGGATAAATCTTTTTTGAATTATCTTCAAGATAACCATAAGCAGTTTCACAATCACTTATTAAAAGATTTATAAATTTACCATAATAATACATAGATTCATTAAAATCCGTAACATTTGTATCTGGAATTAAGTTATAAGAATTTTGTTCAATTTCTTGATTATAATCATTCAAATCAAATTTTTTTATTATAGTATCGAATGATTCATTCTCCTCTAATAAAGGAATTACTGCATAACTGTTATTTACAATATCAAGAATTAAAATATGTTGAACAACTTTTGTTTCTATAATTTCTTCATAAGATTCTTTATTATAATTACCGCTAATATAATAAATAGAAAAATATGGATTATTGTATTTTAAAATATTTATCATTTGATAACTATAAAAATCATACATATCCTCTACAAATTGATTAATATTAGAATCCGATATATTATTATTTAATTTAAAATTTTCAAATAGTAAATTTAGAGTACCTTTATAATCATTATTAATAGTAATAAAATAGTTATTAATGCAATCATAAACATTTTGATATTCACTAAAGTTAAAAACTTCTGACATCTTATAACTTTCATTAATATTTTCATGAAATTTATCTTCTTCTTGATCTGAATTTAAAAGAAATGAATACAAAATGATTAAAATCAAAAAGAAACTAAATAAAACAGAACAAATCATAATTTTAACTTTTTTTTCACTCATAAGAATCCTCCTTACATATTATCGTATTTTGTTAAATTATTATTCTTAATAATACTTGCTAATTTAGAAACATAATTCGGGTCCGTCGCATAACCTCCATTTTTAATAATCGTTAAAGCAGTATAATAATCTTTTTCTCCAATTACTTTGTTATATCTGTTGATACTTAGCAATTTAGAGTGATCCTGTAAAGATTCTAATGGGTTATCATAAACACGCCAAGTAGCTGTCGTTTTATAACAATTATTTCCGCTACATTCTGTTGTTGGTAAAACAACTGTTTTACCTGTCCAACTCTTTCCAGCTTTCATACCAAAATAATTATGATATTTTTTGGATAATCCACTTTTTCCCCAATAGCTTTCTAATCCTGCTTGAGCTATTATAACTGAGGCCAAAATATTAGAACGTTTCATTTCTTCAACTGCATAAGGAGCTATAAATTCAATAAAAGCTTTTGATCCGATTCCTGTAAAACTAGCGCCAGGAGTATAATGAAAGCAATTAGTAGGTCTAGTATTAGAAGCAGATACATAATTTAATGGATTTACAGCTTCTCCATTTAGTTTAATTTGAAAGTCTAAGTGTGTAGCAGTTGAAGTACCTGTATTCCCCATTTTTCCAATCACTTGGCCTTGTTTTACTTGTTCTCCTACCTGTACTGTTATACTATACATATGACCATATCGTGTTTCTAAACCGTTTTCATGTTGAATCGTAACATAATTTCCTAAACCACTACCACAATTTGAATCTCCTGAAACACAACTTCCACTTGCTTTCACAACTGTACCATTTGAGACCGCTATAATATTATAAATGCCTTCTTCTGCTCCTGCATGAGGACCACCAATATCAATTGCTTTGTGATTCGTACTCGCTCCAGCAGTTGGTTGATTTCGATTCCCAAAAGAACTAGTAACTCGTATAGAAGCTGGAAGACCACTTGCAAAAATCTTTCCATCTGACAAAGTAGTTTCATTACTACCAATTGGCCACCACATACATCCTATACCACCATAAGAGGTATTCGTATTATTATTTTCGGCTGCTTTTTCTTTTAAAATAGTACGGTAATTCCATTCACCAGGATAGAAAAAGCGAATGATTTGATCATCATTATATCCTGGATAGTCAGCTAAATAATAAGCAGTATAAACACTAAATCCATTTCCCGAATCACCACCATCCACATAGCGATACCAAGTTATTTTATTACCATTTTCATCTTCATCGTCTCCATAAGAAAACTTTTCTTCTACCCAGCAACTGTTTTCTTGTGTCGTACTTCTTTTTTTACCTGGCTTGCATGGACAATTACGAAAACGAGATTCTTCTATTTCATCTTTTACCCAGCTCGTTGGAATATCTGGACCATTATAATCATTATAAATTGTATAAAATTCGTCACTTTGCTCTTGGTAACAAAAAGCATCAAAATCAACATTCATAATTTGATTATTATCTATCATAACAAGACCTGGAACATATTCATCAACAACTCTAGCTATTTCTAAATATCTTTTATTATTATTTTCTAAAATTTCAAAATCATAAAATTCATCAACTTCATCCGTAATCTCAAGTGTACAACTGCTTAAGGATTGGGCATTTGTTCGTACAATAATAGCGATAGCTTGATAAAGTACACGTTCTGGATGATCCATATCTTTTGTTAAAGAATAAACCATCGATTTTACATAATCTTCTAATTTTAAATTTAAATCTTCATCCTCACGATGTTTAAAATGAACTTGAATTTCCGTACATTTCGGTTCAATATAATCATATTTTACTTTTAATTCATCAGACATTAATATAGAAAAAAATAAAATCGCAATCAAACTAATCACTGCCACCGCAATTATGAGTTTAGCTTTTATATTAAAAAGTTTTTTTAAAGCTTGTAAATCTGCTAATCCTTTTCCTTTTGCAGGATTTACCATTTCAATCGACTGTTCTTCTGAATTTACTGTCTCACTTTCTACTTCAGTAGGTGCTTGTTCCTCTGGTATTTCTTGATCATCATCTAACGTTTCATTTTCTAAAATTTCTTCGTCATTATTCAAGGAATATCACCACCTAATTATCAAAATTATACCATAAGAAAACAGAAATGAAAAAGACAAATAAATTTTAAAATTACTTGTCTTATAATATATCTATAATCCTCCACCAGACCCAAAAGAATCTAGTTCTTCTTGGGTCACAATAACCCGAATTTGCATTCGTCTGTTACCACAAACAAATAATGCTTCTCCTTGATTATAATATTTTATCATGTCTTTTTCGCTATCATTTAAATCAATCAAACGTGCTAAATCATCTACAGCTTGTTTCTTTAAGTTCATAACCATATAATAAGCAGCATTATCAAAAATGGCTTTTCCATGGGTAATAACATTCGGAGCCGCAAAGTCAGTTGGTTGTTGAGTAATAATAATAGTACCCGTATTATATTTTCTACTACGACGTTGGATTTGTGCTAAAAATTCAGCTCCGAGTTCATTTCTCGTAGCTAACAAAACATGAGCTTCATCTACATATAATACTGTATTAACAGATGAATCTAAGCATAAACCCCAAGCATATTTTAAGATATTAAAAAATAAAGCATTTTTAATATTGTCATCCGAATTCATTAATTCACGAATATTAAATACAATAAAATCACTTTCAATTTTTAAAGTAGTATGTCCTGTAAAATAATAGCGTAATTCTTTTACAAGAGGTCTGATTTTTAATTCCAACCGTTCCATGACATCCCGTTCATGAGTTTTTTCTGTCATAGAAAGTAGTCGCCCTTTAATTGTTGCATAGACATCATCAAACGTAGGATAATCTTGGGATGTAAATTGAGTGTAATCTGTATCAAAATCTATTTTATAACGTTTGTAGGTATCTTGTACAACTTCTGTAAATAATGTTAAAACATCTTCTTCTATATTGGGAGAATAATACTTCATAAATGCTTTTAAATTTTGTAAAGTACGTGTTAAAATCGTATAACCAAGGCCTTGAGAAATTTCGGTTTCATCCGCATCAATGACAATCTCTAATGGATTAATCATTCCAAATTCTCCACCTTTACCAAGGTCTAGAAAATCTCCTCCCATACCACGAGCCATATCCTCTAATTCACCCTCAGGATCAATACAAACGACTTTTGCTTCATTTCGTAAATGATTACGAAGCAATAACTTTGCACTTGTCGACTTTCCACTACCAGAAGTTCCTAAGATAATAATATTGGCATTATTTCGATTACTTTCCTTTTTAATTTGATATAAAAATTGATTAAATAAAATAACACCACCTGAAGAATCTACTCCAAATAAAGCACTATTTCCTGGATCTTTAATACTATCAAACACAAATGGATACATTGCTGCAATAGTAACCGAAGGAATTGGAGTACCAATACGATTTTCTATATCTTGTTTTGGAAATATTGGAATCATAGATTTGATTACTTTTTCTTGTTCAAACATGAGAGGAATTCCTCTCATTCCCAAAGCATCCAAATAGTTTCGTACTTGTATTTTCTTTAAATCTAATTCATCTTTCGTATCGGAAGCAATCATAATATGAAGCTGAAAATCAAAAATACGAGCTTGTGTTGCAACCAGCATTTGTATAAATTGTTCTAAAGATTCATAATCTTGACGAATTCTTTCTTGAATCGTCTTATCATGCTCAGTTTGATATCTCGTTTTTAAATCAGCAATTTCTTTATTAATCATACTTTGCAATGTTGACAATTCAATAGGAATATGCTTGGCTACAATTTTAATACCAGTCATCATATTTGTTAAGTTAGCTAAATATCCGGTTTGAATATATTTTGGATAGCTGACAATGGTTAATATCGTACAATATTTTCCACTCATCATAAAATCCATTGGTTTAAATTCAATACCTTTTGGAGCTAATTGTGCTTTTATATTCATGGACTCACCATCCCACTAAATGTTGATGCATTTCCCCCATTAAAGAAATTATCTATAATTACTCTTAAATCATTGTTGGAAGTCTGTGTAGAATTTAATCCACACAAAGCTAAATTACTAATTAAATTATTTATTCGCTTTTGAATAATTTCCATTTTCTTCTCTTTAAACAAAATATAATATTCTGTATCTACTACATTATAAGCAGCACTCATAAACATATTAGCTTTATTGATATCTTCTTGAATCAATTTTCGACTTACATTTGATTGAGCTTTATTAAACAAAACTTGAAGCTGAGATAAATAGACATTGATATCCACTGGTCGATCTGCTACTACAAGCCAAAATTCATAATCAATCGTATTATAAAAATTTCTCAAATTATAAATTATATTATCTCTTTCTCCTTGATCCATAATAAAAATATTTCTAGGAGTTATTTTAATTCCAGTTACATACTCTCCATTTTCTAATTGAATCATTCCATTCATTATTCCCCGAATGGGAATCCAATCTTCTGTCCATTTTGAAGCTATTTCTTGTTTTTTATTTTTTGCCATCGTACATACACCAGCCTTTCCAATAATACCTCTTTCTATTCATGATAAACAAAATAACATTTGTTAAAAGTTGCATTACATTATGATAATTTGGTACAGGAGCAACTAAAAATGCGGAAATAATTGCTGGAAGTAGTACCAATAACGCCATTTGAAAAGTCATCGATTGAAAAACAAATAACATTGCCACGGTTAAAGTACAGCCGACTCCAAATACCACTAAATCGATTGGAGTAAAAAAACCTAAAATTAATTTTGATTTTTTAGTGTTTGCTGGTATCAAATAATTATTCATAGTTTATCACCCTTTTATTCATTTTAACTATTATTATTGTTATTATTTGCTTGAGTTCGGAATAATTCACGTCGTTCTACATCTGAAATTACATTCGAAGCATTTCCTTTAATGCTTCCTAACATCCCATAAATAGTTTCTAAGTCATCGCCGCTTAAATCAGATATATTAACATTAGCTAAATCAATTCGATCCAATAAGCTAGTTTGAGAAGAATTTAACCCTTTTAAAACTTCTGCTTTTAAATCTGCATATTTATTCATATTAGCACCTAGTGTACGTAAAACTCCTTGTAATTGACTTTGTTTATTCGGTTGCGATTGAATTGCTCTTTCAAGTCCTTTGATATCAGCATCAGCTCTGTTAAATCCACGTAAAGCACTTATAAAATTAGTTGCATCACTAATTCCTGCAGCTCTTGCAATATCTGAGTGATCCATTGCATTCCACTCTTCATCAGTCCCATTAAAGCTTGCTCTTGCCTGTGCTAATTTTTCATTATAAGCATCCCACTGTGCTTGATTAGTATATTTAAATAGATTACCACGAGCTCTTGTAAGTCTTTCATCCGCCCTTTTCCAAGCATCTGAATCTTTCCACACATTTTGAATATTCGAAGTTGAATCTTTAATTGCATTCATAGCTTCTTTTAAACGATTATCTTCAATTGCAGATTCTCCCAAACCAATACCTCTTGTAAAAGAAGTCCCTAAGTCTTTTAGATGACCAACACCACTACCAAGAGCTGTTCCAATAAAAGGAATATCCATACGATGGGAAGCACGATAAGCTTCTCGTTTATTACGTTTGGCTTCTTGTTCTTCCACTCCAGATTTTCTTGCCTTATTCATATCTGCTAAATTTTTAGCACTCATTCCTTTAATTCCTGCACGTGTACCAGCTGAAAAAGCACTTTTAATCCCAGAAGCTAAAAAACCTCCACTGAATCCCCAGACACCGCTTGCGATAGCCGCAGCTTTTTTAGCTCCTGTTAAATTCTGGTCTTTTACATTCCGAAAACTTTTCAATCCACCTTGAATACTATGTGTAATTCCACGAGTTAAGCCAAGAGCACTTGCTCCAAGAAAAGCTCCAGCACCCAAAGCTCCACCAGCTCCAAGTTTTCCCATAAAATCTTTCAAACCTAGTTTAATATTTCCAGAATCAATTCCCGTAATATCCGATAATAATTTTGGAAATTCTTTGGCAAACATTAAAATTCCCATAATAATTAAAACATTCGCAATAATACCTGTAAGTCCTGCACCACTTGCCCAATTAAGTTCAAAATTGGAAATAAAATATACTACTAAGTACATAATAAATACTCGAACAAAGACTTCGGTAAAACAAGCAATCGTCTTTTTTAACCATTTTTTAAATACTTCATTTTTTGTTGGCATGACTCTCATTAATACTGGAATAGGTGCAATGAGTTGTAAAAATGCTAATCGTGCTGCCCTAACTGCTAAATCAAGGGAAAAAGTTGCTAAAACATAGATTAAAAATAATCCTACTCCAGTAGAGAAACCCCAACGATAGGTAACTTTACCATCTACGATCGCATCAGCCATATTCACGATCAGCATAAAATTAGAGGAAGATTCTTGAATCGCATTTTCAATCGATTCACAGGTATAATCTCCAAATCCTTGATTTTCTCCACATTCATTGTTCTCCGCATTTAAAAACGCATGCAAAGAAGTGTAAGCGAGTCTTACACCAAATTCATTTTGGATATTCGATTGCTCACTATTAGTAATACCAGTCCCCAAAACCAAAATTCCAATTGTATTTTTTTCTAAAATAAAATTTTGTACATTATAAGCAAAATCAAAAATAGAAGGAAGTAAACCACAGATAACTAAGGATGTAACAAATGCTGGAACCATCTTTGATATTCCTTTATCACCCTTAGTCAATTGTTCTGGATCAACCATTGCCTTTAAAAGAGCATATGCTAATACAAATAGCATAATAACTCCTAAAACAGCATAAATACGTTGTGAAAAATTACGATAAAAATCGTCTTTAAATATATTTGTTCTAGATAATAAAACAAAGATATCATACATTAATGCAACAAATTGATAAACAATTGCATCAAGCCATAATAAGATACTATGAACTCCTACACTTAAGGCATGTTTAATCCCCATATTGCACCTCCTTACTTCCCAATACCACAGGTTTCTAAATCATAAACTCCAAACATTTCAAATAAGAAATCTAAAATAAATGGTAACAAGAAAATTAAAATTCCAATTACTAATCTTTTAATAAATTTCTCATTTGCTTTTTTTAATCCTTCTGCATCATGAGATGTAATAGCTTTGACATAATCAATCGTAGATAAAACTACTACTAAAATCGGAGCCGCAAATTTAATCACATTAAAAGCATCTTGTAAAGCATAATAAAGAGAATTATATTCTCCATTGGATTTAAAGATAGATTCACAATTAATCGCTTCACTTTCAATGGGTTCTAATTCTAAAGCATAAGTTAGCGAAACACTATTTCCATTTGATATTTCTAATGCACTTACCATAAAAGGAAAAACACATAAAAAAGCGATTGTAAACAAGGAAAAAATAGAAATTAGTTTCTTCATTATGCGTCACCTCGAATTCTTTCATTTTCTATAAATCATTTTACCAGTTTTTCTATAATATTGCTACATTTTTCTGGTATGAAACAAACCATAAATTTAACAGTTATGAGGACTAACCAAACATTTACTACAATTTCGATAATCCGTTGCATATTGATTCCAATCATCAACAAGAGAAAATACCAAATTGATAATAGTTGGAATAAAGAAAATAATAATTCCTGAAACAACCCGAAAAAGAAGACTACGAGCGGATTTTTTAATTTCATCATCTTTGTTGGCTATCAAAGCTTTGAAAAAATCGAAAGAACCAAATCCAATAATTAAAATTGGAATTAATATTTTAAAAATAGAGAATATTTTTCCTACAAATCGAAATGGTTTTAAAAATTCACCAGAACAATAAGAAGTACCTGCGTCTGGAACATGTTTTCCACCAGAGTCTTTCGATGGAGTACTTTTTTTCGTTACTTTTACAAAACGAACAGAACTAATCATGGAGCCATTTGGAATACTTCCACAATGTTCTAACCCTTCAATAATATGACCGATAATTGGAAATTCTGCAGCTCCACTTTCATAGAAAAAATATAAACGAGTTGTATAAACAAGAGAGGAATCTGAAGATTCCACAAAGGCACTGACATCACCTCGTTTTGGAACTTCATATTTTTTCTTTTTTACTTCATAAGTATCATCTTCATTTTGATAAGCAAATAGAAAGCCATTTCCAGCATTCATTGTGTTTATAGTATCAAAATTACCATCTGAAATTTGGTCTTTAATTTTTTTTATAAGAGTTGCATCATTAGAAGAATCAAATTCCATTAAAAGAATGGTTCCATCGGTAAATTCTAATTTAGCATAATTTGTCTTACTAGAAGATTCCTTAAATGAATAATTCCCTAAATCCCCTGATTCCATAGCTTTTACACCATTAGAGAAAGAAAATAATAACAATAATAACCAAACGATATATCTTTTTTTCATATGAAAAAACCTCCTAACATGATTTTGGATCATATAAACACTTTGTACATTCCGAATAATCGGATTTATAATCATTCCAATCATCTAATAAAGCAAACAAGAAATGAATGATAGCTGGAATAAAGAAAATAACAATGCCTGCAATGACTCGCATAACCAATGATTTTACAGCTTTTGGAATTTCATCTGATTTATTAGAAACCATAACCTTAAAAAAATCAAGCGCCCCAAAAACAATAATTAAAATTGGAATAATTACTTTAGCAGCCGTAAGAATCCAACCTACATATTTCAATGGTTTCTTTAAATTATCACTCCCGCATAATTTAGAAACATCCGTATCAGTTACCGGAATAGGTTTTGACTCTTCTTCCTGTTTTGGTTTTTCCTCTTCCTTATCATTTTTTTCATCATTAGATCCGTCTGCTTCAATACCACCTTGGTTTTCATTTGTAATTGTGGTAAGTGAAACGAGATAAGTTTTACTTGCACCATAACTTGTTTCACGCACATAAATCTTTTTCGGACACGAAGTAGCATTTTTCACATTATCATTTACCGAAAGCGTAACATTTTGATCACTTTTTACATTCCATGTACTTCCCGATTTTACCATCGTAATTTTCATTCCACTTTTTGTTGTAAAAGAGCATCCTTCTGTTTGTTCTGTTAACTTTCTACTATTATTCTTTTCCTGCTCTGAAAAACTAACGTCACAATTACATGTTCCCATAGGACATGGAACAAAAATGTTCATATAAAGAGGACAACCACTTTTTACATAATTATAATTTACTTTACATGTGGTATTGACTCCATTTGGAGCAGCAAAAGACCCAGTGATGGTACCATTATAATTAATAACAGAATATCCGCCATTGTAAACACATGCCGTATTCGTATGTCCAGTTAATTCCTCGGCATGCGCATTTGGAATAGACAAAATAAACAAAAACAGAAAGATTAAAAATAATTTTTTTCTCATCTAGTTTCCTCAATTCAATATATAGTATAACAAAAAAATAAATAGAAAACCATTAAAATATATTATGGAATATCACAATTGTTAGGATTTAAAATACAAGTATAACAATTATTGTATTTTTCGATAGAATCAGAATAACCTTCTAAGGAATTAAATAAAAAATTTATTATGGAAGGAATAAAGAAAACAATAATTCCTGCACCAAATCGTTTAATAAATATAGGTACTTTTTTCTTAATTTCATCATCTTTTCCTGCTAATATGGCTTTCCCAAAATCAATACTCCCAAAAATAATAATCAAAGCTGGAACAAAAATTTTAGCAACATACAATAAAATACCAACAAATTTTAGCGTTCTTGCAACTGTGGCATCTTTACAATATTTTTTTATGTTTAAATCGTAGGTAAGAGAATCTGGCGTTGGTTTTTCTTCTTTTTTTGACGTTTCATTATTTTTATCATAAGTTTCACCATTATCATCTCCAGAAAAATCAGCAGCATTATTAGAAGAATCTGGTTTTTTAGACGTAATATAAAATCGATTTGGATCACCATCTGGAGTATACAAATATATTTTAGAATTCTTACAATTATCTGACCAAAAATCAGAAATGTTATTCCATTCTTCATCCATAAAAATGGTATAACTAACGCTACTAATAGTTAAAGATGTAACACCATTATACTTAGCTCGGCTTTGAATATCTTTATTATTATAAGAAGATACCTCAAACATATGATTTCCATCAAGATCGTCATAAAATCGAATAGATACAGGAGAATTCGTTGCCAGTTGTTTTGATAAAGTACAATAATTTTTTTCTTTTCTATTATCAACACCTATAGAAGAATTTAAAACTTTTAAATTTCCAGATAAGGATTGAACATCATGATATCCCATCTCTTCTAAAGAGGAACTTTCTCGGCCATAATAAATCCATAAACTATTTTGATCATCTCTTCCAAAAGAAAGCCTTGGACAACTAGATGAAATCTTTCCATCTTTATAGAAAGCATCGGAATAACTATTAAAATTTTTATAATTTATATAATAATCAATGCCATTTGCTGCTGTAAAAAATTCATTAGGAGTCAAAGAGTAAAATAATTTACCTGACTCATCAATAGAAATTTTAAATGAATTCGTTTTATCCGCTATTTTGAAACTATAACTACATTCTGCGATTTCCGAAGCTGCTTGAACAATTGTAATACTTAAAAAACAAAACAGAAAAAAGATAAAGCTTTTGTATATTTTTTTCATATTCCTACCAACTTTCTAATTTATTATACCAAATAAAAAGAAGAGATTCTACGATTAATAAAAATCTCTTACAGAATCTATCTTATTTACTTTTTTTGTGATAAGTATAACCCGAATAATCCTATATTTTGTTTATCTAAATTACAAAACGATTCGATAA
Source organism: uncultured Mycoplasmatota bacterium (assembly GCA_948469065.1). Lineage (GTDB taxonomy): Bacteria > Bacillota_I > Bacilli_A > RF39 > UBA660 > MGBC162267. The sequence goes on from CAOKKL010000006.1 coordinate 26,753, forward strand.
CCAATATTACTACTTGCATAACCAAAAATAATATCAAATGCAAAAGTTCCTGCTAAAATACCACTACTATAAACCCCACTTCTGATAAACCATGATAAACCATTTTTGACAAACCAACTTTCCCCATAATACCAAGATCCTACTTGTCTTGATTTTGAACCAAGAGTAACATAAGCAAAGGGCCCCATTTCTCCAGTCGCATCTCCAAGTATTCTTCGATTGTGGGTATCATCATTTGTTCCATAAGCGTAGGTATCATAATACTTTTTTTCTGGGAAAGAGATTCCAGAAAAACTTCCTGTTGTTCCACAAAATGGTCCTGTAAATCCACTATTATTGCTAGCATCCTGACCACTGCATGGAGTCGTATTATCGGTCGATAACATCACTCCCATCATATATTCCCATGACCCTCCACTCATGTCATATACTCCACTGATATTTCCAGTTGTACTGGCTAAGTATCCTACTTCACTATTGTATCTCTTTGTATACGTTCCATCTACATTTAATGAGGTTCCTTCATACCTATTACAAGCTTCATTTTGTTCTGTATAACCACATGTTGGTTCATTTACAGAGCTGTATCCAGTAATATAATTACTGTTGTTATTCATCCTCACACTATTTTTACTTCCATAGACACTATGTTGTAAGTAAGCCACTGCTCCCCATTCTGTATTTTTCATCATGTGACTATCATATTCTCTTTTATAGTTATAACTGTTTAAGTGAGCATTAGCTACTTGGATATTTCTCCAACTATACACATTTGGTTTGATTTCTACTTGTTCTGGATTATTAATATTTTGTTCGGCTTCCTTTGTACTGGTAGCTCCTTTGTATCCCGTTTCAAATTTTCCTACCCATAACCCTTTGGTTCCAAAAGCTTGGAAGGCTGGATGGGTCATGTAATCTCCTACACTACAGTTTCCTGTTTCTCCACTTACTCCTGGTGTTTTACATTCACCACTTTTTTCATCCACAGTATCATATTCTCCAAAGATAACTTCTATATCATGAACTTTATTTGAATTGATACTTGTTAAACCTTCATAGTTTCCTAAATCCCATAATTTGTAGCGATATTTTGGTATCCATACAAAATAACTCTCGATATTACTTTCTGGTATCACTTCTCCATTTTGATAACTTATACTTTCATCTTCTAATACAACCGCATTCGCCCATTTTTGATTACTATAGTGATACCATTCTTCTTTTTCATCCGCTTTTTTTACCGTTCCATCATTCTCTATGACAACTGGTATTAATCCTTCTTTTAATACTGGGTCCATTCCATTTAAAATACTTTCTTTATATCTTTTGGTAAATAACATCGTACATTTGGTTCTTGTACTTGTTAAATTATTTATTTTAGGTGACCATTCTTCATAAATCCATTCTCCACTTGCTCCATTATTACATTCTATATTGACTTCATAATTTCGATCATCTGGAATCGTTTCACTTATTCTTCTGTTTCCATTTTCATCTTCAATTTGAAAAGATATCATCAAATCGTAGTTTTGATTTGGAACACTTCCTTTTATCACATCAAATGCTTGATTTTCTTCAAAAAGTGCAAAGCTTCGATATAAAACTAAAATGGTTATGAGAAAAACTAGAACGATACTTCCTATGATTATTGCTTTCTTTTTTTTATTTTCTATTTTAAATTTCTCTAATTGCATGGATACACCTTGTATAATATAAACAGTTCTTATTTAAAGGAACTGAATGTATTATATCCTTTCTTTAATTCTTAAAATTTTTGATATAATATGTTCCGACACTGTGGACTTTTCTACTCACCTTATAGCTTTGACTATTCTAATAGAGACTAATGCCACAGTTTTATTTTTAATTGGTTATAAGTTGGATAAAGCTTTGACTTTTGATCTCCAACAAGGTTACAAGAAGTAAAACTACGTGGAACACATGTGTCAAAAATTTTATTTTAGTTTGGAGTTGTTTTTTATGATTTATATCGTTTTCGATATTGCTAAAGAAAATCATTATGCATCGATTGCTGATTCTAATGGTCAAATAATTCATGAAGCTTTTTTAGTGAAAAATTCTATTCATGGTTTTAACTTCTTTATGGATAAGCTAAAAGAATATAATATTCCTATTTCTGATTGTTTAGTTGGTATGGAATCTACTGGTCATTATGGTGAAAATTTAATTCAATTTTTTCACAATAAAGGATTTCACATTGGTATTATCAATCCCATTCAAACAGATGCTTTAAGAAATAGTAATATTCGAAAGACGAAAACTGAAAAATTGATACTTACTTAATTATTCAATCTCTTATGTTAAAGCATTATACTCCTTTTGTTTCGAAAGATATTAAAATCTTAGAGTTAAGAAGCTTATGTCGACATAGAGATGATGTTCTTAAATATCGTTCTAAATTAAAAGTTCGTTTAGTTGCTTTTGTTGATCAACTTTTTCCTGAATTAAATCTGATTTTTAATTCGATTCATTTAAAAAGTTGCTATGCTCTTCTTTCCACTTATCCTAGTCCTAAAGATATTTCTTCTACTCGTGTGGATGCCATTGCTAATCTTTTATTTAAAACTTCGAAAGGTCATTTCTCTTTTGATAAAGCTCAAAAATTAAAAGAACTAGCGAAATCTTCTATTGGTGTTGCCAACTCCTCACTTTCCATTCAAATCAAACATTCTCTTAAACAAATTGATTTACTTGATAGTCAAATTAAGGAAATTGATTTTAAAATCAAAGAAATCATGGATGAGTTAAATTCTGTCATTTTAACGATCCCTGGTATTTCTTATACCTTAGGTGCTATCATCTTAAGTGAGATTGGCAACATAGACAAATTTGCTAGTCCTACTAAACTTCTTGCATTCGGAGGTTTAGATCCTTCTGTGAAACAATCTGGTTATTTTAATGCTTCCATCATTAAAATGTCCAAACGTGGTTCTAAGCTTCTTCGTTATGCAATGCTTCGAGCTTCTGCTTTAATTATTTGGAATTCAGAAACTTATAACGCTTATTATAACAGAAAACTTGCTCAAGGTAAATCTCATAATAATGCTGTTTGTCATGTTGCTCATAAACTCACTAGAGTCATATTTCATATATTAAAAGAAAATGTTGAATTCAAAGAACAATTAGAAAATTAATTTTTTTTAAATTTTACGACGTTCGGTCTTTTTGTTGTGCCAACTTTTACTATTTCATACATATTTCAAAAATGTTTCAATTTTTCATTGACACATTATAGTTGGTCTCTTTGTTATTATGATTAAATTAGAATAAAATATTTATTTCTCTATTTTCTAAATTAAGTATATCACAAATCGTTGTTATAAATAATCTTTTCTTTTTATTTCTAAGGGTTAAATATGATATAAATAATAAAAAAGAAAACGTCTTATTCATAAAATATTTTCTCTTCCTTAATGAAAAATCTAAAATGATAGCACAACGCGAAAACCAACATAATCGTACACGCTACCATAAACAAGCGAAAACGCAAACACTCCGGCACTAACACCGTATCCAAAATAGGACCCACGTACGAACCAAGGCCAATCAGTCCAGACAAACCAAGCTTCATTTTGGTACCATGAACTAATTTGTCTTGTTTGAGTTCCATAAGTGGCACTC
>CAOKKL010000007.1 GCA_948469065.1 uncultured Mycoplasmatota bacterium
TAGAAGATGAAAGTATAGAATATCAAAATGGAGAAACCATACCAGAAAGTAATATCGAGAGTTATTTTGTATGGATACCAAAGTATCGCTACAAATTATGGGATTTGGGAAACTATGAAGGACTAACAAGTATCAATTCAAATAAAGTTCATGATATAGAAATCATCTTTGGAGATTATGACACTGTAGATGAAAAAAATGGCGAATGTAAAACACCAGGAGTAAGTGGAGAAAGTGGAAACTGTAGGGTAGGAGATTACATGACTCATCCAGCCTTCCAAGCATTTGGAACCAAAGGGATATGGGTAGGAAAGTTTGAAACTGGCTACAAAGGAGCTACCAGTACAGCAGGAGCACAACAAAATATTAATAATTCAGAACAAGTAGAAATCAAACCAAATGTGTATTCCTGGCGAAATATAACCCCTGCCAATATGCACTTAAATAGTTACAACTATAAAAGAGAATACGATAGTCACATGATGAAGAACACAGAATGGGGAGCCGTTTCGTACTTACAACATAGTATGTATGGGAGTAGAAATAGTGTAAGAATTAATAACAATAGTAACTATATTACTGGATATAGTGCTGTAACAGAACCCACCTGTGGATTTACTGGAGATAATCGAGATTGTAATCGTTATGAAGGAACCTCATTAAATGTAGATGGAATCTATACCAAACGATATAATAGTGAAATAGGATATTTCGCAAGTACGACTGGAAATATTACAGGAATATATGACATGAGTGGAGGCGCTTGGGAATATATGATGGGAGTAATGCTTCATACAAGTGGAATTCCATGTGCCGGAGCTAATGCTAGTAGTACGAGTGGTTTTGCTGGACCTTATTGTAATACTAGTGGTAATGCTACAGGAATACCTTTACCAGAAAATAAGTATTATGATAGTTATAAGTATGGAGAAAATCATGTGAATTATAATCGAAGGATTTTGGGAGATGCCACTGGAGAAATGGGACCATTTGCAAATGTAAGTTTTGCTTCTCAAATAAGGCCAAATGGTTCTTGGTATTTTGATGATGCTTATTTTCTATGGTATTATTTGCCTTGGTTTACACGAGGAGGCAGTTCTGTTTTTGGCTCTAACTCAGGTATGTTTTCATTTAATCGTCATTACGGCGGAGTGAGTACAGATTTTACTTATCGTATTGTCTTAGATGTTTAAAATGAAAGGAAGTTTACTTCTTTTTTTTTCTTATGATATAATCTTATTAGGATGGTGAACCAAAATGAAAAAAATATTGGATGGCAATATGGCTTGTTCTAGAATTGCATATTTATTTAGTGAAGTTGCAAGTATTTATCCCATTACACCTTCTAGTCCAATGGCAAGCAATGTAGATAAATTATCACATACAGAATATTATAATTTATACCATGACAAGGTGAAAGTTGTAGAAATGCAAAGCGAATCTGGCGCAGCAGGAGCCATGCATGGTGCTCTTATTAGTGGAAGTCTTGCTACAACATTCACAGCGAGTCAAGGATTATTGCTTATGATACCCAATATGTATAAAATGGCGGGTGAAATGTTGCCAGGAGTTATTCATGTAGCCAGTCGTACTGTAGCTACTCATGCATTATCTATTTTTGGAGATCATAGTGATATTTATGCAACTCGATCTACTGGTTTTTGTATGCTTTCTTCAGCAAGTGTAGAAGATGCCCAAAATTTAGCTGCTGTTGCTCATTTATCAGCAATGAGAAGTAGTTTACCTTTTTTACATTTCTTTGATGGATTTCGTACAAGCCATGAAGTAAACAAGATAGATATTTTAGATGAAAAAGATTTAATTCCACTAATTCCTTGGAAGGAAATTAATGAATTTAAACAAAGAGCGTTAAATGTTGGGACGATAAAACAAAGAGGTATGGCTGAAAATGAAGATATATTTTTTCAAAGTATGGAAGCTAAAAATAAAAATTATGCAATAGTTCCAGATATTGTGAATGAATATATGGAAAAAATTAATGAAATTACTGGTAAAAGCTATGCTCCTTTTGAATATTATGGAGATAAAGATGCCACTGATATTATTATTGCAATGGGAAGCGTATGTGAAACCATTCAATTAGTTATCGATGATTTACGAAAACATGGAAAAAAAGTTGGATTGATTATAGTTCGTTTATATCGCCCTTTTAGTCCAAAGTATTTGCTTCAAGTTTTACCAAAAAGTGTTACTAAAATTGCGGTTTTAGATCGTGCAAAAGATCAAGGAAGTAATGGAGAACCTCTTTATTTGGATATTGTAAATGCTTTAAGAGATAAAGAAATACAAATAGTGGGAGGTAGATTTGGTTTATCTAGTAAAAACACAACTCCAAGTCAAATAAAAAGCATTTATGATATGTTAGAAAATGAATTAAAAAATAATTTTACAATTGGAATTGTAGATGATATCACTCATACAAATTTACCAATAATAGATAATTATCAACTAAACTTAAATACCTTAGAAGTGAAAATTTATGGATTTGGTTCAGATGGAATGGTGGGTGCTAGTAAAGATATTTTACATATTCTTGGAGAACAAACGAATTCTTATGTGCAAGGATATTTTGAATATGACTCCAAAAAAAGTGGTGGAGTTACTGTCAGCAATTTAAGAATTGCTAAACATCCCATTCATGCACCTTTTTATGTCACTCATCCAGATATAATGGTTGTAACCAAAGTAGAATATTTTGAAAAATTTGATATTTTATCTGAATTAAAAGAAAATGGAATTTTGTTAGTAAATGCAAAAGAAGAATTAGATCTTTTACAAAAACTAACGAAAGAAGAAATTAATATGATTGAAAACAAAAATGTTTCAATTCTTTCCATCGATGCAGAAAGTGTTGCTTTAAAACATCATTTAAAAGGCAAGATTAATAAAATTATGGAAGTGATTATTTTATCTCATTTAGGTATTCAAAATGCTAAAGAATTCATCATAGATACTATTAAAAAAGAATTTAAAACGAAAGGTGAAGAAATTGTAAATAATAATATTTCTGCAATTGAACATGTTTTTGATTTTATTCGCCATGTTGAAATCCATACTTCTACAAAGGAAGAATTAAAAAAAGATTATTCTGTAATTGAACGAATTAGTAGAAGAATGGGAAATGATTTAAAGGTTTCTGAAATATTAGACTATCAAGATGGTACATTTCCTGGAGGTTTAAGTAAGAGAGAAAAGAGAAATATTTCTTCTGAAGTCGTAAAATGGAAAAAAGAAAATTGTATCCAATGTGGTATGTGTAGTTTTGTTTGTCCTCATGCTGTAATTCGTCCTTTTTTAACAAAAGATGAAGTAGGGATTCCTGCAATCGGAAATACTGAATATCATTATTTAATTTCAGTTAGTGAAGCCGACTGTACTAGTTGTGGTTTGTGTATTAATATTTGTCCTGGAAAAAATGGAGAAAAAGCATTAGAATTTGGCCAATTTCAAGAAGAAAAACAAAAAGAGGCAAATTATTATTTTGAAGAACATGAAAATCCGAAAATAGAACCTCTTTATACGATTAAAAATAGTCAATTAAGAAAACCGCGATTTGAATTTAGTGGAGCTTGCGCTGGTTGTGGTGAAACTGCTTATATTAAATTATTAACACAATTGTTTCAAGATGAAATGGTAATTGCCAATGCTACAGGTTGTTCTAGTATTTATGGCGGTAGTGTTCCATCTACTCCATATACGCTTCCATGGGCAAATTCTTTGTTTGAAGATAATGCAGAATTTGCATATGGAATCCATATTTCTTATCAAAATAAAAGAAATCGTATTTTAAAAATCATGAAAGAATCTTTGAAAACAGTATCAAAAGAAATGAAAGAATTATTTGAAGAATTTATTGAAAATTTTGACGATTATGAAAAGACCTCTCATGTTAAATCTGAATTGTCTAAGAAAGAAATATCCAATGAATTGAAAGATTTAATTGATTATATTCCTGCTAGAACTGTTTTTGCTTTTGGTGGAGATGGTTGGGCTTATGATATAGGATTTGGTGGAATTGATCATGTTTTATCAAGTGGAGAAAATATTAAAATAATAGTTTTAGATACTGAGGTATATTCAAATACTGGTGGACAGATGAGCAAATCCAGTCATACAGGTCAAGTAGCAGAGTTCGCTGATTTTGGTAAAAAGAATGCGAAAAAAGATTTGTTTCGTATTGCAATGAGCTATCCAAATTGTTATGTTGCAAGTATTAGCTTAGGTGCAAATATGATGCATACATTAAAAGTAATGAAAGAAGCCAAGGAGCATGTGGGACCATCCATTATTATTGCTTATGCCCCTTGTATTGAACAAGGTATTAAAGGAGGTATGAGTTGTAGTACATTAGAACAAAAATTATCAGTTGATGTAGGTTATAATTTATTAATGCGTTATCATCCAACAGAACAAAAGTTATATTTGGATAGTAAAGAACCAGATTTTGAAAAGTATCATGAATTTTTAGACCATGAAGTTCGTTATCATGCTTTAAGAATTAAAGATGAAAGTCTTGCTAATCAATTATTAGAACAAAATAAAAAAGAAGCACAAGAACGTTATGCTTACTATTATAATTTAGCTAAAAGATCAGAATAGATCTTTTTTTCTTAAAAAAAAATGGAAACTGCCCCCTGAAAGACAGTTTCCTAAAAGAATAAAAAGGGGTTGACTAGTGTGATACTAGCACCAATTCGCCTTCTACAAGTGAATTGGTGATTTATATACTAACCGCTTCCATACTTTTTGTCAATCATTTTTTTAATATTTTTTTAAAAAATTTCCAAGGATCGGATTTTTACTAGTATTTTCCAATTATATTAGTTATTTTACTTTTATTGTACTTATAAAAATTGTTATAATTTTATTGCGAACAATTGTATAAAATGGTATCATTTTTATGGAGTAGGATAATATGGAACTTTCAAAACTTACTAACTTTGGAGAAACAGCACAAAAAATTTTTAAAGAAATTGGTATTATAACCGTAGAACAATTATTAGAATATTTTCCGTATCGATATGAATTTTTAAATCCAAGTTCTATTTTACTAAGTGATGAAAAGTTGGTTCAAGTAATTAATGTGACAATGGAATCGGAAGCACAAGTATCATATATAAGAAGAAATTTTAATAGTCTACGATTTAAAGCTAGATTTCAAAATCAATTATTAAAAGTATCAATTTTTAATCGAGCATTTTTAAAGCCAAATTTAAAAATAGGAAAAGAAATTACTTTAATTGGAAAGTATCAAGAAAAAACAAATCAGTTTATTGCGAATGATATTAAAGTAAATGCAATTCAAATTCCGAAAATTATTCCAGTTTATCATTTGATGAAAGGAATTAAAAATGTGAAAATTGAAAAATGGATGAAAGAAGCAATGTCTTTTCCTATTAGTATTGTGGATCGCATTCCTTTGGCATTTCAAGAATTATACCATTTTATTCCAAAACTTGAAGCTTTACAATATTTACATTTTCCAAAAAGTGTGGAAGAAATAAAAAAAGCTAAAGTAAGATTAATTTATGAAGAACTTTTCGAATTTATGTTTCAAATATTATTTTTAAAACAATTAGAAACTTTTTCAAATGGTTTAAAAAGAAAATTTAATAAAAAACAGGTTTATGATTTTGTGAATTCTCTTCCTTTTTCTTTAACAGACGATCAACTAACAGCGATTGAAGAAGGATTACTTGATTTAGAAAGTGAAAAAAGAATGAATCGTTTATTACTTGGTGATGTTGGAAGTGGGAAAACAATTGTTGCCAGTATTTTAATGTATGCAAATGTTTTATCAGGATATCAGAGTGTAATGATGGTTCCTACTGAAATATTAGCGACACAACATTATTATTCAATGTTAAAATTATTTGATCATTTTTCTTTGCATGTAGAGTTACTTGTAGGAAGTATGAAACAAAGTGAAAAGAAAAAAGTTTTAGAAAAAATTGAAACAGGTCAAGTAAATATTGTAATTGGTACACATGCTTTACTTAGTGATAATGTACATTTTTTTAACTTAGGTTTGGTTGTTACTGATGAACAGCATCGCTTTGGAGTGAATCAAAGAAAAAATTTACAGAACAAAGGATTTCGTTCAGATGTATTATATTTGAGTGCTACACCAATCCCTAGAACTTATGCACTTACAATTTATGGAGACATGGATACTAGTATGATTAAAACAAAGCCAATGGGAAGAAAAGAGATTATTACAAAGGTAAAAAAAGAATCGGAACTAAAAGAAATTTTAAATCATGTTTATGAGGAAATGAAAGATGGTCATCAAATTTATGTAGTTGCGCCATTAATTGAAGAAGGCGAAATGGATGAATTAAAAGACGTTAATTTGTTAAAAGAAAAGTTTACTCTGGCGTTTCATGATAAATTTAAAATAGATATTTTACATGGAAAAATGAAAACGAAAGAAAAAGATGATGTAATGAGTTCATTTGAAAAAGGAGAAACAAAATTATTAATTTCTACAACAGTAATTGAAGTAGGAGTTGATGTGAAAAATGCTACTATGATGATTATCTTTAATGCCGAGCGTTTTGGACTTGCCACACTTCACCAATTAAGAGGACGAGTAGGAAGAAATGATTTGCAATCTTATTGTTATTTGATTAGTAATCAAGATGTAGAACGTTTACATGTTTTAGAAGAGAGTAATGATGGTTTTTATATTAGTGAAAAAGATTTTGAGCTAAGAGGTCAAGGAGATTTATTTGGAGTTCAACAAAGTGGTGATATGTCTTTTCATTTAGCAGATTTAAAAAGAGATTATAAAATTTTATTACAAGCAAAAAAAGATGCTTTATCTTATTTGGAAACAAAAGATTATTTAAATTCGGAATATTATTTATCTTTAATAGAAAAAATTGATTTTACTAATTAAAACTAAAATTATTTTTGATTGACAAAACTGCTACTTCATTATATTATTAGTATAGCATGATAGAAACATCATGCTCAATATTCATTCTTACCATTATATGTGAGAATGAATCAACCAAAACCCCCTGAAGGAGCCGAAAGGCTCCACTTTTTGTTTATTTATAAGGGTTTTCTCTTTTCAAAAAATACTCTAGGTAATAATTAGGTAATATTTTCTATATAAAAAAATGGTAAGCAACAGCAACATTTATTAATACTCCTAGAACTGATATAGTAGATACAAGCTCACTAATAGAAAAGGCGGATGAATATAATTCTTTTTATGTAGGACTTGATATAGATTTAGATGTGTATAAAGAATTATTTTCTAAATTTAGAAATAATATGATTGTAACTCCTCATATAGCGGGTGTATCAAAACAAGCTATGATAAGGATGGATAATGAACTTGCAAACAAGATTGTAAAAATAGTTAAGAGATGATACACTTACGAGCAAACTCCATTTCTAAAAAGTATGGATGAAAAAGGTGAAAAACATTTAAAAGAGTTATCAAAAATATTTAATCTTAATGAAAGTATTAATATTCTGAAAAAATAAAGGAGGAAAATTATGAATAAGGAAAAATATGAAAGTTGGACAAAAGAATTTATGGAATCTTGGAAAGAATTAGATTGCGAAAGAACTTTAAAGACATTAGATAAAAATGTTGAATATTATGAAAATCCAATCGATAAACCATGTAGTAATTTTGAGGAAGTAATAAACTTATGGAATGTCGTTGCTAATAATCAAAAAGATATAGATTATAAGTTTGAAATTGTTACTTTTAATGTTAATACTTGTATTATTAATTGGCAAATGACTAGAATAATGACAAAGACGAATGAAACACAAGAAATTGATGGTATATTTCAAATCTCATTAAATGATGAGGGTAAATGTACATATTTTAAACAATGGAGATTTACAAGATAATTAATAATTGAATTTTTAGGTATTAAAATTCTGATTTTTTATCGTAGTGTTTTAATTAATATTAATAAAAAGTGTGTAAAATCAAATTAAAAATAAGGAAAAAGTGAAGTTTTAGTATAAAATAATTAAAAAAAATCGCCCCTTGAAGACACCTTTAATTGGTTGTCATTTTTTGTAGCAAATATAAGAACTTTTGAGTTTTCATAGTTTTCATAAAATAAAAATAGGTGCTATTTAGATACTATTTTTACTAATAAACAAAAAAATTACTAAAATTAATTATAATATGATATAATAATTATATAAGCTAATATGTAGGTGATATTATGGATAAATATCCTATTAAAACACCAAACAAAGATTTTTATTTTACAAGAGGTATCTTAACCATAAAAGGAACAAGAACTAAGAAAATTGTTTTTGATACAAAAAACAGAGCAATTGCATTTTTTAAATATGAAAGAGATGGAGAATTAAATAGTGAATCTTGTTCTGAAAAAATGAGTTATGAAATAGCTAAAATTCTTGGATACGATTGTGCTAAAATTGAACTTGCACGTGATGAAGAAGGTAATTTGGGAATTTTAAATTATTTGTTTATAGATATTAGTAATGAAGAACATATGGATGCTGCTTCATATCTAAATGTTAATGAGAAAAATAGGGCTCAAGTATATACTATATCCAATATAAAAAAGATTATTGATAATATAGATTCAAAATTGTTTAATGGATTTATACGAACTATGGTTTTTGATGCATTAATTGGTGAACAAGATAGACATGAAGAAAATTGGGGAATAGTAAAAAAAAATAATGAATATAGGTTTTCTCCTCTTTATGATAATGGAGATAATTTATTAAAAGAATTTAAAAATCCTGATAATTTATTAAAATATAGTGACGGAATTAAAGATTTCAATAGCTATATAAACAGGAGTCGTACATTAATATATAAAGAGGATAACATAAAAAAATATAAGCATTTTGAATTAATTGAATATTTAAATAATAAATATCATAATATTGTACAAAGTGAAATTAAAAACTTAAATAAGCTAACTGATGAAAAAATAGAAGAGATTGTTAATAAAATACCAGATAATTTATTGACTATAACGCATAAAGACTATATAATACAATACCTAAAGAAGCGAAGAGATATATTATTAAGTATAAATTAAATGGGGTGATAAAAATGAAAAATGAAATGTGGCTAATTTGGAAAAATCCTGAAAGTAGAAGAAGATACAAAATCGGAATTTTAACTTATGATTGTAAATATACCTTTAAATATGTTGAGCCAGAATTAAATGATGCAACATTAGTTGGATTTAAATATTTTCCTGGATTTGAAGATATTAATAACACATATCAAAGTGATGATTTATTTGCAAATATTGAAACAAGACTACCAAATCCTGGTAGACCAGATTATTTATCAGTTTTGAATTCTTATAATCTTGAAAAAGATTCAAATAAATTTGAAATCTTAAAAGCTACCAAGGGTAGATTATTAACTGATAATTATGAATTTGTGCCCGCATTCGATTCAAATAAAGTTGAATTTGATGTTGCTGGAACTAGACACTGTGATGATGTTAAGAAATGCAAAAATTTAATTGAAGTAAATGATAATTTACTTTTAGAATTAGAACCAAATAATAAATTTGATGAAAACGCAATTAAAGTTATCTTAAAGAAAAATGGAAATACTTATCATTTAGGTTATGTTCCTAGATATTATACATCAGAATTAACTGAATTGTTAAAGAAAAAAGTAGAGTACTCTGCAATGATTCAAAGTCTAAATTTTGAAAGTGAAATTAATGATGAAGATATTACTGCTTTTGTAAAATTAATTTTTAATAAGTAATAAAAATGGCTGGGAAATTCCTAGCTTTTATTATTTTAATCTAATTTATTTGTTAAATCTACAACTTCATTTAATGCTGAATTAAACAAGTGTGTATAAGTATTTGTTGTTTCTTCTATCTTAATATTTCCATAATATTTAGCAATAACGGGTATATTAACACCATTATTAACAAGTAATGAAGTATAAGAGTATTTGAAATCATGGATGTTGATCTAGGTACACTAGCCATTAGGACTTAAAAATTGTAAAGTAAAAAATATATGACTTATAACATTAAAATTAGGTAATAATTAGGTATTAAAATTCTAGAGTTTTAATAAGATATTCTAATTTTTTTAATTTAAAATAATCAAAAATGAATGAAAAAGTGAAGTTTTAATCGGTTGCTTTATGATTCAATTTTAAGGGAAAAGCTCTAATTGATTATAGTTTATTGAAAAAAATCAAGTGACAAAAAGAGCTATTTTTGTTATAATCAAAAAATTGAAAAAGGGAAAAAAGAAATATGAATGAAGAATATCAAAAAGCATTATTAAAAAAATGGAAAGATCTTGAAGAAAAACTTAAAAAGACTACAGACCCTCAACGAATAGAAGAAATCAAGATGATTATACTATAATGCAAACTTGCTTTAAGTCGTGGTAGTATGTCTCTTAAATCAGAAAAATCAAAATCACCTATAATTACTCAGGCTAGTAATAAAAGAAAATAAATTTATTTGTGATTAGAAATAAAAAACTATAAAATTCATATAAAAAGTTTATGATAAGATTAAATATATTGAGGAGAAATTTATGAAATTCGAAAGTATGAGTTTAGAAAAGTTATGGGAATTGTTTCCAATAACATTTACGAATAGTACCGTTAATTTTAAAGATATATATTTAGATGAAGAAAAGATTTTAAAATCTATATTAGGTGATTATATTATTAGAATAAATCATATTGGAAGTACTTCCATTACAAACATAAAAACAAAGCCTATTATTGATATATTAATAGAAATAAATTTTTCTAAGAAAGAAATTGTAAAAGATAGATTACTTTACAATAATTATATTTTAATGAATGAATCTTTGGACCAGTTATCTTTTAATAAAGGATATATAATAAATGGCTATGTTGATAGAGTTTTTCACATTCACATAAAAAAATTTGGAGATTGTGATGAGTTATACTTTCGAGATTATCTTAATGACTTTCATTTAAAAGCCATAGAATATGAAAAATTAAAATTAGATTTATTTAATAAATATAAACCTAATCGAGATTTATATACAGAGGGTAAAAAAGAATTTGTAAAAGAAGTAGTAAATTTAGCAAGAATTAAATATAAAGATAGATATTAATTGATATTTTTTATATAATTTTAAACATATATATTTTTTTAATAATTTGTGGAGATATCAGTGACATCTTACTATTAAAATTAATATAAAAAAGAGTGGATAAAATGATGAAACGAAAAACATTTTCAAATAACGTATTAGAATTTAATAAGTGGCTAGCTCATCTATCTTTCGATTTATTTGATAATTATAGGATTACGAATCCATTTAATGGTAAAAATAAAGAAAAAATAAAAGAAATAATAAATATGTTTTATCACAAATATTATAATGATACAGATAAAAGATATTTAATACTTGGTAGTTCTCCAGCTAGAAAAGGTACCGCTACAACAGGAATTCCATTTGAAGATGCAAATCATCTTTATAAAGAAACTGGTATCATGATTGATAATTTTTATATCAACAAATCTTCTTCTAATTTCTTATATGATGTCATAGAGCAATATGGAGGTTGTAAACAATTTTATAAAGATTTTTTTATGAGTTTTATATGTCCCTTAGGGATAACAAATATAAATTCAAAAGGAAATGAAGTTAACATAAACTATTATGAAAATAAAAAATTGGAGAATATGTTATACAAATTTATTGTGGAATCTTTAAAAAAACAGATTTCTTTTGGTATAAATACATCCATATGTTATTGTATAGGAAGTGGAGAAAATTTTAAATTTTTAACAAAAATTAATGAGCAATATAAATTTTTTGATAAGATTGTTGCTTTAGAACATCCAAGGTTTATTATGCAATATAATTCCAAAAATAGAGATGAATATATTAATAAATATCTTAATGCTCTTCATGATAGAAATGATTCTAATTAATTTTATAATTACTAATATAAGTTTAATAAAAAATTTTAGGAGGGAGAAATATTATGATAAAACCAAAACCATTACAAAAAGGAGATAAAGTTGCAATTGTTAGTTTGTCTAGAGGATTACTTGGCATGCCTTTTTGTAAGCATGAATTAGATTTAGGGATAAAAAGATTAAAAGAATATGGACTAGAACCTGTGTTCATGTCCAATGCTTTAAAAGACATGGACGAATTAGAAAAACATCCAGAACTTAGAGCAAATGATTTAAAAGAAGCTTTTTTGGATGAAAGTATCAAAGGAATTATTTGTGCAATTGGTGGAAATGATACTTATAAAACGATTCCTTATTTGATGGAAGATGATGAATTTAAAAAAGCAGTTTTAAATCATCCTAAGATTTTTACAGGTTTTTCGGATTCGACCAATAATCATTTAATGTTAAATAAAATTGGCTTATCCACATTTTATGGTCCATGCTTTTTAATTGATATTGCTGAGTTAGATCAGGAAATGTTACCTTATACGAAACAGTACTTTGAAAAATTTTTTTTAGAAGAAGCAAGCTTTGAAATTACTTCTAGTCCAGTTTGGTATTACGACCGAGAAAACTATTCTGAAAATGAACTGGGAAAACCAAGAAAAGAAGTGAAAGAAAAGCATGGTTTTGAAACTTTGTGTGGAAATGGTAAGGTAGAAGGTATTTTATATGGTGGATGTATCGAAAGCTTTTATGAGGCTTTTCAAGGAGAAAGTGCGAAAGTTTATGAAGATTATCAAATTTTACCAAGTATTGAAGAGTGGAAAGAAAAGATATTGTTCTTAGAAACTTCAGATAATAAAGCTTCTTTGGAGGAATTAGAGCAAATGTTATTAGAATTTAAAAACAGAAAAATATTAGAAACGGTTCGTGGAGTTATCATTGGAAAACCGATCGATGAAGTTTATTATGAAGAATATAAAAAAATTTATCAGAAAGTCTTTTTTAATATAGAAACACCAGTAATTTATAATGTCAATTTTGGCCATGCGGTACCACGCTGTATTATGCCTTATGGGTGTAATGTAACAGTGGATTATGACCTTAAAAAAATTATAATTACCGATTCCATTTTTGATATGAAAGATAAGTAAACATTTTATAAAATTTATCTTTTTTTTTCTTTTCTGTAAAAAATTCTTACATAAAAATTTTATTTGTGCTACAATGAATCGATGTTTTGGAGGTATTTATGAAACAATTAGATTTAGGAAAAGATAAAATTAATCATTTATTATTATCTTTTGCCATTCCATGTGTAATTAGCATGCTCATTAATTCGATTTATAATATTGTAGATCAAATTTTTATTGGAAAAGGTGTAGGAACGGTTGGAAATGCTGCTACCAATGTTATTTTT
The DNA here is from genome assembly GCA_948469065.1 of uncultured Mycoplasmatota bacterium. Taxonomy (GTDB): domain Bacteria; phylum Bacillota_I; class Bacilli_A; order RF39; family UBA660; genus MGBC162267. The sequence goes on from CAOKKL010000007.1 coordinate 13,348, forward strand.
CCGCTCGTTTTAATTTTTGGGGCGATTGCGTCTTTGATAGGGAATGGAGCAAGTGCCAATTTATCTTTAAAATTAGGGGAAGGAAAAAAGGAAGAGGCTAGAAGAACATTAGGAAGTTCTATTACCATTACTTTTTTGATGGCAATTTTCATTGGAATACTATCCTATTTCTGTTTACCATTTTTAGTTTCTCTTTTTGGTAGTACAGAAAATGTTTATCCCTATGCTTTGGATTATGGAAAAATTATTGCTATCGGGGCACCTTTTGTTATTATATATACCGCTTTATCGAATATTATTCGTGCGGATGGAAATCCAAAATATGCGATGATGATGTTGGTTGTAGGAGCCATTATTAATATCATATTAGATCCCATTTTTATTTTTAGCTTTTCTATGGGAGTAAAAGGTGGAGCCATTGCAACCGTTATTGGACAAATTATTTCTTTTTTGATTGCAATCTTTTATCTTCCTAAAATGAAAAGTGTTTCTTTAAAGAAAAAAGATTTTATCCCAAATCGTTCCATATTACGGGTAATCGGTCTTGGCTTATCAAGTTTCATTACTCAAATGACAGTATTAGTTTTATTTGTCTTTATGAATAATATGTTAACTAAGCTTGGCGTTGATACAAAATTTGGTGCGGATATTCCTTTGTCTGTTTATGGAATTATTTCGAAAGTTAATAGTTTATATATAGCTACGATTTTAGGAATTGCAATTGGTGCCCAACCAATTATAGGTTTTAATTATGGAGCTGGAAATAAAAAAAGAGTTAGTGAAACGTTAAAAAAAGTTTTAACAATTAATTTTTTGGTCGGAATTTTCTTTAATTTAATGTTTGCTTTTTTTCCAAAAATTATAATAAGTGCTTTTATTTCTTCTACGGATGCAAATTATGAGTTATTTATGGAATTTGCAATATTAACCTGTCGCTCTTTTATGCTATTAATCAGCTTAAATGCTTTAGAAATTACGACAAGCATTGTGGTTCAATCTTTAGGTCATGTTTTTAAAGCTACGATGGTTTCTTTTACTCGGCAAATCATTCTATTTATTCCAATTGCTTGTTTTTTAAGTATGAAACTCGATAAGGGAATTTATGGTGTTTTATATGCAGGACCCATTGCAGATATTTTATGTTTTTTCTTTTGCATTTTTATTTTTAGTTCGGAATATCGGAAATTAACCAAAGAATCAACTACAGTTAGTACTACTATGGAGAATCAAGAATCTTCTAATTATCAAGGAAAGCGTATTGTTGTTACCATTTCTCGCGAGTATGGTAGTGGAGGACGCTTTGTTGGGAAAATGGTAGCAGAAAAATTAGGTATTCCGTTTTATGATAAAGAATTGATTTCTTATAGTGCAAAAGAGTCTGGATTATCAGAAAGTTATATTGAAGAAATTGATGAACAAAATACGAGTGCAAAATTTGTTCATAATAATGATGATTTATTATTTCTTGCCGAGCAAAAAGTAATTCAAGATCTTTCTAAAAATGCTTGTGTGATCGTTGGAAGATGTGCCGATTACATTTTAAAAGACGATAAAGATGTTTTTAAAATATTTTTATTTAGCGATGATGAATCTAAAGTTAGAAGAGCTATTAAATATTATAAGATGGATAAGAAAAACGCTCTTTCCAAAATTAAAAGTATCAATAAAAAAAGAGAAAAACATTATGAATATTATACAAATCGCGAATGGAAAAATTGGAACAATTATGACTTACTTATGAATGTTGATCGACTTGGAGTACATAAAACAGCCGATAAAATTGTAGAATATATTAAAAATTTAGATAAACCAATTTTGTAGCAAGTCGATTATTCTCTCATATGATGTATTGTGGGGGGATTTCATTGAATTGGTTTGCAAATTTAAATCCTGTAATACAAGCCCTACTCGCTACTACATTTACATGGGGAGTAACGGCCTTAGGGGCTTTAATGGTATGTTTTTTTAAAACGTTAAATAAAAAAGTATTGAGTACAATCTTAGGTTTTAGTGCTGGAGTAATGATAGCTGCTTCCTTTTGGTCTTTATTATCACCATCTATAGAATTATCGGAAGAACTAGGTTTTATTCCATGGATATTACCAACATTCGGATTTATTGTTGGAGGATTTTTTGTTCTATTTTCTGACAAATTTTTAGATAAGGTTTTAAAAAAAACAAAGAAGGCAAAAAAGGCGGAATCTTTAAAACGAAGTATTCTTTTAGTGTCAGCTATTACAATACATAACATTCCAGAAGGTATGAGTGTTGGAGTAGCATTTGGTGGCTTGGCAATGGGTGTACCAGGAGTTACCTTAATTGGAGCCATGATGTTGGCTTTGGGAATTGGAATTCAAAATTTTCCAGAAGGTGCTGCTGTTTCTTTACCACTCAGAAATGAAGGATATTCTAGATTTAAAAGTTTTATGTATGGTCAAGCATCCGCTTTGGTAGAACCGATATCAGCCATAATTGGCGTAGTATTGGTATTAACCATTCGCAGTATTTTGCCATTTTTACTTTCGTTTGCAGCTGGAGCAATGATTGCAGTCGTTGCTAGAGAATTGTTGCCAGAATCGATTGCAAATAATAAAAATTTAGCGACTTTGGGTTTGATTATTGGATTTATTATTATGATGATTTTAGATGTTGCACTCGGTTAATTTGAGAGTCTTTTAAAGATTCTTTTTTTTATTGTGGAATTTGAAGTAAAAAAAAGTTTTTATCTTTTTCATATAAATTAAAGGAATATTTGCAAAGAATATTGGCAATTATTCCAATTTATGGTTTAATTAAAATTAGAAGTATGCAAATATTTTATTTAAGATAAAAAAAATGTTTTAAGATTTTTATCTATGGAAATGAGAAAACTTGATTAGTAATCAAAAGTCAAAAATAACGTACCAATAAAAGAATTATTGAGAAGTAGAAAAGGAGATTAAATATGAGTAAATTTACGTCGGAAATGGTAGATGAATATGCTAATAAATTGTTAATTGGATTATCAAAAGAAGAAAATCAAATGGTGTTAAGTGAGTTTGATATTATAGATAAACAATGTGATTTGGTTACAAAAATTCCAAATATTCGAGATGTTGAACCAATGACACATTGCTTGGATGATTTTGTAGTTGAACTAAGAGAGGATATTATAGAAGAAGAAATTCCAATTGATGAACTATTAAAAAATTCCGATAGAGTAAGTGGAAGAGAAATTGAACTTCCAAAGGTGGTGGGATAAATGAGTTTTATGAATAAATCAATTTTAGAATTACATGAAAGTTTGAAAAATGGCGAGGTAACGAGTCAAGAGTTGATAAATGAATCCCTTAAACTATCGAAAGAAATAGCAGAAAAATGTAACGCGTTTGTAACTATTTTGGAAGATGTAAAACCACTTGAGGTGACCGAAAATTTATTATCTGGTATTCCATATGGAGTAAAAGATATGTATTCTACAAAAAATATTTTAACAACTGGTTCATCTAATACATTAAAAGATTATGTACCCTTTTTTAATGCGACTTCTATAGAACATTTAATGAATGCAGGGGCAATTATGGTGAATAAAACCGCTTGTGATGAGTTTGGAATGGGTGGAACTGGAACGACTTGTCATACAGGATACGTTAAAAATCCTTGGGACACTACTCGTATGTGTGCAGGATCTAGTTCGGGTTCAGCAGCAGCAGTTGCTTCTGGAGTTTATCCTTATGCACTTGGTACTGATACTGGAGATTCGATTCGAAAACCAGCAGCTTATTGTGGAATAGTAGGGTATAAGCCAACTTATGGAATGGTGAGTCGTTATGGAGTGTTACCTTTTGCCTCAAGCTTAGATACTTGTGGGGTTCTTACTAGAAATGTAATGGACGCTGCAATTGTAATCGATGCGATGAAAGGAAAAGATCCAAAAGATATGACTTCTTGGGATTCCTCTAAAATACATTTATTGGATGCCCTAAAAGAAAATAAGACTCCTAAAAAATTATGTTATATCAAAGAATTATGCGATATTAATTTATTTGAAAAGAAAAATGATGAATTATCAAGCCATTTGAATAATTTTATGGAAAAAATTGATCTGATTCGAAATAGTGGAATCGTAGTAGAAGAAGTGTCTGTCGATCAAAATCTTTTAAATGCTATTGCTTCCACTTATGTTATTATTTCTTGTGCAGAAGCAACCAGCAATATGAGTAATTTAACAGGTATTAGTTTTGGTCCTCGAGGAGATGGAGAAAATTACAATGAAATTGTAAAAGATCATCGGACAAAAGGCTTTTCTTCTTTGATTAAAAGACGATTTATTATCGGATCTTATGTGCTACAACGAGAAAATCAAGAACGATATTTTAAAAATGCTCAACGTGTTCGAAGACTTTTAGTCGATACTTGGAAAGAATTATTTCAAAAATATGACGCGGTCATTTTACCAGTTGGTACGGGTGTTGCAAAACCTTTAGAAGGATCTAGTGATATTTTAACTCCAGATATAATGGCATTAGAAGAGCACTTACAAGTTGGAAATTTTGGTGGATTTCCATCTATTACCATTCCTTCTGGATTTATTAAAGGTCTTCCAGTTGGTCTTAATATTACGGGAAATTGTTATGAGGATGAAAATGTATTAAATATTGCTTTTCAAATCGAATCTTTAATGGATTATAAAAATCAAATCGCCAAGGAGGTAAAATAAATGAAATATCAAGCTGTGATTGGTCTTGAAATGCATTGTGAATTAAAATCAAATTCCAAAGTATTTTCAAGAGGAAAAAATAGTTATTCTGAACTTCCAAATTCACTCGTTAGTGAAATCGATATGGCATTTCCTGGAACGTTACCTATTTTAAACAAAAAATGTGTGAAAGATGCCATCAAAATGGCTTTGGTTTTAAACTGTGAAATTCCAAAGTTTATGATGTTTGATCGTAAAAATTATTTTTATCCAGATTTACCCAAAGGATATCAAATCACTCAATTTACCAATCCAGTTGGAATAAATGGAAAGATTGAAATTGAATGTGGTGATAAAATAATTCCTGTTCAAATTCATGATATTCATTTAGAAGAAGATTCTGCAAGTATGGATCATTTGTCGGATACTTCGGTAATTGATTATAATCGTGCTGGAGTACCTCTTTTAGAATTGGTTACCGAACCTTGTTTTCATTGTGCTGAAGAAGCTGTTGCTTTTTTAGAACATATGAAGAGTATTTATCAATATTGTAATATTTCGGAAGCTGATACCAAAAAAGGTCAAGTTCGATGTGATGTTAATGTTTCAATTAGAAAACCGAATTCAAAAGAGTTAGGAACTCGTGTAGAAATGAAAAACATTAATTCTTTTGGTAACGTTTTTGAGGCAATTAACTATGAAATTAAGCGTCAAAGTGAATTAAAAGATAAAGGACGTTATCATGAGGTAGAACAAGAAACAAGACGCTTTGATGAAGAAACAGGTACGACAATTCGTATGCGTAATAAAGCAGACGCGATAGATTATAAATATTTTGTGGAACCTAATATTCCAAAATATCAAATTACAGATAGTTGGCTAGAAGAAATCAGAAAAGAAATTCCAAGACTTCGTATGGAACGGAAACATGAGTATATTAAAACTTATGGCCTTAGTAGTTATGATGCGACAATTTTGGTAAAAGAAAAAGAAATATCTGATTATTTTGAAGAATGTGTACGTCTTGGAATTGAAGCAAAAGAAGCATGTAATTGGATTAATGTGCAAGTCATTGCCTATTTAAATAAAAATGATATTCAGATAAAAGATTTTTATTTAACTCCTGAAATGTTAAAATATATTATTGAGCAAAAAAATAAAGGGGTTATTTCATCGAAACAAGCGAAAGAAATATTTATACAAGTATTAGAAGAAGAAAAAGAGCCACAAAATTTTATTAGTTTGGAAAATGCGCAAATATCAGATACGTTAGAACTAGAAAAAATTATTGATGAAATTATTGGATATAGTGAAACACAAGTAGAACAATATCAAAGTGGGAAAGATCGCTTGTTTGATTATTTTGTTGGTCAAGTTATGAAAAATACCAAAGGAAAAGCAAATCCCGTTATGACAAAAGAAATACTACATCGAAAGTTGGATAATTGATTTTATGAGACTTCTTGTACAAAAATGTTTTAATTCTTATGTTACAGTGGAAGATAAAATAGTATCTTCCATCGAAGCAGGTTTACTGATTTTGGTAGGATTCACACATGATGATACCGAAAAAGATATCGATTATATGGTAAAGAAAGTAATTCATTTACGAATTTTTGAAGATGAAAATCATGTTATGAATAAAAGTGTTTTAGAGGAAGAAAAAGAAATTTTATGTATTAGTCAATTTACATTATATGGTGATACTACAAAAGGAAATCGTCCATCTTATATCAATGCGATGAAGGCAGAAGATGCTACGTTGATGTATGATTTATTTTGTCAAAAATTAAATGAATTTGTTTCAACAAAAAAAGGTGTTTTTGGAGCAGACATGAAAGTTCATTTAGTTAACGATGGTCCTACTACCATTTGGATAGATTCTAGAAAATAATTTTTCTTTTTTTATTTCATTATTTAGAGAATGGAGAAAATATGATTTTAAACGTAAGTAGTCGGACAGATATTTTAGCTTTTTATAGTTCATGGTTTCTAAATCGTTACCATGAAGGCTTTGTAATGGTCCGAAATCCTTTTAATCCAAAGCTTGTCAGCCGTATTTCTTTTACAAATGTAGACGCTATTGTTTTTTGTACAAAAAATCCTCTTCCTTTTTTAAAAATTCAAAATGAAATAAAACATCCTTATATCATCCAGATTACTTTGACGCCTTATCAAAATGATATTGAACCGAATGTTCCAGATAAAAAGAAAATAATCCAAGCAATTCAAGCTATTAGTAAAAAAATAGGACCAGAATTTGTTTTTGTTCGATATGACCCTATTTTGATTAATCCAAAATATAGTATAGAATATCATAAAAAAGCTTTTGACAAATTATGTCAAGTTTTGGATGGATATGTCAAATCAATAATTGTTTCTTTTATTGATATTTATAAAAATGTTTTAAAACATGCTTCTTCTTTGAATTTAACAGAAATTACAATTGATATGCAACGAGAACTTGCACTTTCTTTTGTAATTTCTGCTAATAAACACAAGATTACAGTTCAAACTTGTGGAGAAGAAAATTGTCTTAGGGAATGTGGATTTATAAAACGAGACTGTGTAGATGAAACATTAGCAATGTCTTTAACTGGTAAAACGAAATTTAAAAAATGGAAAGCACGAAACAATAAATCCTGTAATTGTGTGGAAATGGTCGACATAGGTTTTTATAATACATGTAAACATTATTGTAAATACTGTTATGCCAATTATGATGAAACAAAGATTCAGTATCATGTATCACAGCACGATATAAGCTCTCCATTGTTAATTGGATGTTTAAAAGAAGATGATATAATAAAAGAAAGAAATCCTGAATAAATGTAAGAGTTATTTTTATTATTTTAAAAATTGCATATCGAAATCAAAAGTTGCGTCATAAATCAGTAACTACTAAACTACAGATAGCCAATTATATTGTCAGATTATAAAAAGAGATGATATAAAGTTATATCAAAATCTTTTCTTTCATTCTCTTTTTTTAAGTATGTAAAGAAAACGTATTTTTTTATGTAAAATGTAACATAATACTTATTGTTCTTAGTACTTGTTTATGTTATAACTAAAATAGTAAGGAGTGAGATTATGGACCCGATGGAAAAAACGATAGCTGATATTGAACAAATGATTGAAGATTATCGAGATAACGTTTTACAAGAAAAGTATGCAAATAGTTTTCAAAAATTGCAAGAAAAAAGCGAAGAATTAAAAAAACGTTTTCAAGAGTTATTAGAAATGCAAAAAACAAATAATATGGGAAATTTATCTTGGAAAATCTTTAGAAAATTTCAAAAAACAATGAGTTCTTTTAAAAAGTTGGTTTTTTTTGCAAATCGATATATCAGAAAAGGTGGAAATAAAGTTCAAGCAGAACATATAGCTTTACAAAATAAGTATATTCATAATTATGTTATGTTTGAGGAGATTAAAAAACAAATAGACTTTTATATAGAAAATGGAAAAGAAGTAGAAAAAGAATTTCGAGAAAAAACACCATATGAAGATATTCAAAAATCGTTTTCCAAATTTTATATTAATGAAGAACAGGTTTTAATCCCGAAACAAAATGTGGCTATTTTTGAAAAATTGGTTAAAATGCGTTTGGATATGCAGAAAGTATTAGAAAATACTGTAAAACAATTAAAAGAATACCAAGAAAAAAATATTGAACCAGAAACAGAAGATTTGGGAATCATTTTCCCTTCTATAGAAGATTCAAAGTCATTTTTATTATCTGATAAAGAAATTGATAAGAAAATAGACGTTTATCGAAATCAAATTCAAGATTTGCAAGGTAAAAAAGGAAAGCAGAAAACCTATCAATTTAAAATGGCAAATGAAAGTTATCAATATGTCATTCCGATTGCATATAAAGGTGAATTCATAAATATTATTTCTAATATGTCTTTTTATGTATCTTTAAAAAATCTACGTGAGAATGCCAAGAAAAATGAAGTGAAAAAAGAAGTTTCTTTGGATTCAAGTTTATTAAAAACAATGAATTCTTATCAAATCAAAACTTATTTAGAAACTCTTTTAATAAGAATGGAATCAGATAAGAGAAAGCCTTCTATTGAAGTACTGAATCATAATGGTCAAAGAAAGGAAATTCCTTTAGCATATTATAATGAATATCAAAAAGTTTTAGTTACACTAATTGAAAATATTTATATGGTTCATTATGAAGATATTATGATGTATCCAGTAGAGAAACAAAAGAATATTTTGGAAGAAACGATTACAAAAATAGAATCCATTCAAATGGAACCTACCATGACAATCAATGGAAAAGAAATTTCCAAACTATTAGCTCCATATTATGTTAAAGTCTTAGATATGTTAAAACAATTATCGAATCCAAATCAAATTGATTTTAACTATGCAGAAACTTTAAATTCCAAAGAAAGACTTTTGTATTTTACTGATATGGTTGGAAAAATTTGCCGTATGGATTTACAACCAAAATTGTCTTTTGAAATATTAGGAGAAAAAATAGAAGTACCAGTTTCTCATTTGTATGAATTAAATAAATGTAAAGAACAAATTGAACAATTAATGGAAGAAATTCAATATGCGATTGATGAAGATAAAGTATCAAATTTATCGGATATTCAACAATATGAATATTATAGACGAATCATACAACAAAAAATGATTGCTTCGAAAAAGGGACCAAGAATAGAAGTAGAATATTTTGGATATCAGATTAGTATTCCTCAAAAAGCTTTTGAAAGTTTTCAAGAGTGTTATAAAAGAATGACTCTTTTAAAAGATTCTATTGATCTTACTGCCATTGAAGAGAAAAAGAAATTTAATGTCAAAAAAGTTCGCAAACCATTAAAAGATAAAATTAAAACTATGAGTGCGAAGACAAAGTTAAAAATTGTTAGTGGAATTGCTAGTATTGGATTTAAACTTTCTAAATTGTCTTTTGCTGCAGCTGAAACGTTTGCAAGAGCAGGAGAAAAAATTCAAGAAAAATCAGAAGATGTTTCAATTACTTCAGAAAAAATTAATTTTTGTTCTCAATTTGGAGCAGTTGTGATACCTATTCAAAACGCGCATGTGACACCTGCACAAAATACGCTGGTATCAAATGAATCTGAAAATTTAAGTAAACCATATCCTCTTTCTGAATCATATCAAAAATCTCCTTGTACCATTGTAAAAATTAATATTCAAATGCCAGATAAATCTTTATTTTCAGTTACTTATGATATGGATTATGCTCAAGCTTATGTGGATGAATTATTAAATAATGGTGGGGTAATTGAAAGTGTAGGAGTTGTTCCGGAATTGGCAGAAGAGTCTTATAAAGAAAACCCACAAGAAACATTCAATATTCGATTGAATCAACTAAATCCTGCTGGAAATAATACTTTATTAGCACAAGAAGTTCGAGAAAAAATAAAAGAAAATGGAGTGATTCGTTAATGGAATTATATGATATTTTAACACTGGATGATGACAAAGATTATGCGCTTTTAAAAATGGAAAAAATAAAGGAAGAAACTTATTGTTTGTTAGTAGAAGTAGATAAAGATGAAAATCCTTTAGAAAATTCCTTGATTTTAAGGAGAATCGCATTACCTGATGATACTTATGAATTTGAAGAATTAAATGAAGAAGAATATAGTATGGTCAGCGAAATTTTTCAAGAACAACTTATGAATGAAATTGAGGAAGAAGAAGCTGCTTAAAAATTTTTAAATAAACACGTTTTGGTGTTTATTTTTTTGACATTTTTTTTAAACATTAGTAAAATAAACTGTTAAAAAAGGAGCTTATTTATGAAAGAATTTTTAACAGAACATCCATGTCCAACTTTAAAAAGGGATTGTTATCAAATTTTAAATGGACTTTGGCATTTTCAAATTGTAAAAGATGGATGTAAAACAAAATATAACGATTACATAGAAGTACCTTATTCACCGGAATCAATTTATAGTGGGGTTGGTAAAACTTTACTTCCAGATGAAGAATTATGGTACTCTAAAACCGTAGTGATACCAAGTTATTTATTAGAACAACGTCGAATTATATTACATTTTGGAGCAGTGGATCAAATATGTGATGTTTATATTAATGGGAAATTTGTTACGCAACATATTGGAGGTTATACTCCCTTTCAAATAGATATTACCAATTTTATAGATAATTATATTGCTAATATTGAATTAAGAGTGAAAGATTATACTGAAAAAAGTGAGTTATCTAGAGGAAAGCAATCCCTTACTCCAAGAGGTATTTTTTATCCATGTCAAAGTGGAATATGGCAAACTGTTTGGATGGAAAGTGTACCACTAGAATATATAAAAAATGTGAAAATAATACCGAATGTTGATTTGTCTTGTATCGATATTGAAGTATCTACTACTATCAAGCGTACTTGTATGGTAAAAATGAATGGACAATCTTATTTATTAGAGACGAATCAATTAAATAGAATTCCAATTAAAAATCCGCACTTATGGTCTTGTGAGTATCCTTATTTATATCCTGTTTCGATCATTTTTCAAGAGGATAAAGTAGAGACTTATTTTGGAATGCGAAAGATAGAAGTGAAACAAAATGGAGGAATACCTTATATTTATTTAAATAATAAACCTGTTTTTTTTAATGGTGTATTAGATCAAGGATACTATGGGAAAGGTTTGTATACACCAGAAAATACGAATGTATTTAAAAAAGATATTTTAGATATAAAAAAATTAGGATTTAATACAGTCAGAAAACATATTAAAATGGAATCTCCCCTTTTTTATTATTATTGTGATGTTCTTGGTATTCTGGTGATTCAAGATATGATAAATGGTGGTGGAAAATATTTGAATGCGTTGATCGCTTCTCCTTTACTTTTCAATTTTACATTAAAAGATCATCATTATTCTCTTTTTCGAAGAAATAATCCTTTAGCACGAGTGCAATTTGAAAATGAAATAAGAGAAATGATAGAATTACTACAAATACATCCAAGTGTTGTCATGTATACAGCATTCAATGAAGGTTGGGGACAATATGATTCCAAACGAATTTTTGAATTTATAAAAAATTTAGATTCCTCTCGTCTAATCGACCCTGCGAGTGGTTGGTTTGATCAAGGAATTGGTGATATTGTATCAAAACATTGTTATTTTAAAAAATATCAATATGAACCAGACAAACTGGGCCGTGCAACGATATTATCTGAATATGGAGGTTATTCTTTTGGTGAAAAGCGTTTCTTTTATGGACATTGTAAAGATGAACTTGCATATATAAAGAAAATAAAAGACACAATTTCTACTCAAATTGCACCTTTTGTAGATTCTGGATTAAATGGAGCGATTTTTACTCAATTATATGATGTTTTTGGAGAAAAAAATGGGCTTAAAGAGGATAATGGCTCTTTAAAACGGATTCCAGATGGTTGGTTTGAAATGAAAAAATGGTAATAGTTGTAAGACTAAGTATTTTTTTCTAGTCCATATTATTATTAGGTGGTATTATGAGAAAAATTCATGTCTGTCTATTACTTCTTTTTGTATTTTATGTTACACATCCGGAGTATGTCGTAAAAAGTGATACAGAAAAAACTTATGAAGTGGAAGAAAATATTAAAAATATTAAAGATTATATCAAACAGCAGGACTATTTTGAGTCCATTTCTAAATTATGTCACGAAGATGATTGCTTTTCCATTGACTTACAAAATTTAACGCGTTCTATTGAATTTATGGAAGAGAAAATTTTGACAAAAATAGAAGAAACCTATGGAGAGGAAAAATCATTAGAAGCAAGGTTAAAAGGTTTTGCTATTACTAAAATTTTAACGCGTTAATTTTCCTTGATAAGAATCTCTTTTTTCTAATTCTTTTTCGATCTGATTAAGTATTACAAATTTTTTTAAAACCCAAGAAGGCTCTATTAAGTCTTCTTTTTTTGGGTCCCCTGTTAAACGATGAATCACGATATTGGGATTTATTATTTCTAATTGATCGCATACAATTTCGATGTATTCTAACTCACTTAAAAGTTTAAATTTTTCAAGAGGATAAAGTTGCGCCAATGGTGTATTTTTTAATACTTGTAGCATATGTATTTTTATTCCATCTATAGGTAATTCATTTAAATATTTTACAGTTTTTAACATATCATTTTTTGTTTCTGTTGGAAGACCATTGATAATATGAATGACTGTGTTAATCTTTCTTTTTTTTAATTGGTATACCATATTCTCGAAATTACTTAATGTATGTCCTCGATGAATCCATTTTAATGATTTTTCATGAATGGATTGTAAACCCAATTCAATGGTTAAAAAAGTTTTTTTATTTAATTCTTCTAAATAATCTAAAACTTCCTCGCTGATTGCATCACTTCTAGTTGCAATGGATAAACCAATTACATCAGGTAATTTTAAAATACTTTCATATTTTTCTTTTAAAATATGTAAGGGTGCATAAGTATTTGTTCCTGCTTGAAAATACGCAATAAATTTTCCTTGATGCCATTTTTTTTGCATTTTTTTCTTTATTTTATTAAATTGAGTAACAATATCGTCTTCTTTTTCCCCTGCAAAATCGCCACTTTCATTACTACAAAAAATACATCCAACTCCATTTTGTTTATGAGGACAACTAAATCCAGCATTTAAACTAACTTTAAATACTTTGGTTTGAAATTTTTGTTTATAAAAATCATCAATACTTCTATAACGTTTGATAGTGGGATAATTTATTTTTGATAAACAATATATTTTTCTTAAAAAAGCATCAGTTTTATAAAATATTTTTTTAAATTCATAAATATGATTTAAATAATATACAATTTCTTTTTGAAAATTTTCAAAATCTTTGTATGGCAAATATATTTTCCCATATCCATTTGGTCCATATTTTTTTTCAATATAATCATAACTTCTTTGAAACATTTCTTCTAAGGATAAATTCGGAAAAAATTCTAATGAATAACTGTGAGTACTTCTTAAAAGACTTTTTAAGTTGGTAAAACGATCGGCTGTAGAAATTATTTTACCATAAATATTTCTTGGAACATATTCTAAAGACGCACGATGATCGGTGATCGCTTTTGCCATACATTCTATTTGTTCTTCAGTAAAGAATTCTTTTAGTTTTTGATTTTCTTTTAACATGATTGCAGAATTTTTTTCATGATCTTTTCTTCCTTTAAAACATGCAATATCGTGAAAACAAGCAATGGTATAAACCATATTTTCATTTACTTCTAAATTTTTGGCAAGTTTTAAGCTTTTTTCAATGACTTCATAAATGTGCCATACTTGATGAGCCCAGTCATTTTTTTGATAAATCGGTAATATTTCTTCTTGAATATAAGTTTTCAAATCTTTTTGAATCATTTTATTCACCTTAAATTATTTTACATGATTATTTTAAAATAGTCTATAAATCCTTAAAATTAAAAGATAAATAAAGTATAAAAAAAGAGAAATTGTTGACAAAGAATTGAATTTTTTAAAAAGTATCTATGAAATGTTTTTGTGGATAAATTAAATTTATGATAAAATACTAATAGAATAAGAAGGTGAAGCATATGAAAAATGATTTTTTTCCGCATTTTTATGTTGATTATTCCAATAACCGAAGTAAATCAGAAGCCATTTTTCAAGGCCAAACCTATCGTATTACTATTTTGACGGAAAGACTAATTCGTTTTGAGTACAATAAAGATGGAATTTTTTTTGATGATTTAACAGAACGGGTCCAAAATAGAAATTTTGAAGTTCCAGAATTTCAAGTGAATCAAGATGAAAAATATTTAGAAATAACAACCAAATATTTTAAATTACAATATGTGAAAGAAAAACCTTTTATAGGATCGAAACTAGCACCCGATTCAAATCTAAAAGTAACTTTATTAAATACGGATAAATTATGGTACTTTCATCATCCAGAAGCTAGAAATTTTGGAACGACTCCAACTAGTTTAGATAATAATGTCAAAATTAACTTTGTCAAAGGATTATATAGTGTAGATGGCTTTGCGACGATTGATGATTCTACTTCCATGATTTTAATGCCAGATGGATATTTAATGACTACAAATATCCCAAGAGTTGATACTTATCTTTTTATTTATCGAAGAGATTTTGGATTGTGTTTAAAAGATTATTTTCATTTAACTGGATATCCTGGACTGATACCAAGATATGCCCTTGGAATATGGTGGAATCGAAATGAGGTTTATAATTTTGATGATACCAAGAAATTATTAATTAATTTTGCAAAACATCAAATACCTTTTTCGGTTTTACTTTTAGGAGAATTTTGGCATTTAAAAGATCAAAATAATTTAAAGTTATATAAAACGGGATTTACATTTAATCGTAATCTATTTCCAGACCCAAGCTTTTTTATTAAATATATGCACGAAAGAGGAATTCATGTTGGATTAAATATTGATCCTAGTGAAGGAATTATGCCACATGAAGAGGCATATGAATCGATAGCACAAAGTTTAGGACTTTCAGAAAGACATACCATTCCCTTTCAAGTTTTTGATAAATTTGTATTAATGAGTTATTTTGAAAAGTTAATTGAACCACTTACAAATCAAGGTGTTGATTTTTTCTGGTTGGATTATTATCAGGAAAAAGATGTTTATACTCTTCGAGCTTTAAATTATTATCATTATGATAATTATCGTAAATATAAAGACAAAAGAGGAATCGTTTTATCACGTAATGGTGGTGTTGTTTCACATAAATATCCTGTATTGTATTCTGGAGAAACCAGAGTTGGCTGGGAGACCTTGAAAGTATTACCATATTTTAATTCTTTAGCTAGTAATATGGGGGTTAGTTGGTGGAGCCATGATGTTGGTGGATATAAAGATGGAATAGAAGATCCAGAATTATATATGAGACATGTACAATTGGCTACTTTCAGTCCCATCTTCCGCTTTTCTTCTAAAAAAGGTCATTATTACAAAAGAGAACCTTGGCGCTGGGATGTTAAAACACTTCATATTGTAAAAGAATATTGTCAATTACGTCATCGTCTCATTCCGTATTTGTATGGAGAAGCTTATAAATATCATAAAACGGGCTTACCTTTAGTACAACCTTTGTATTATTTAAATCCGGAAGTTTATGATGAACCTTATTTTAAAAATGAATATTATTTTGGAAGTGAATTATTTGTTGCACCCATTACTACTAAAAAAGATAACATCATGAATCGTTCTATTATTCGTCTTTTTTTACCAGAAGGTACTTGGTATGATTTTAAAACAGGAAAGAAATTTCCGGGAAATAAAAGATATGTTTCTTTTTATAAAGAAGAAGATTATCCTGTCTTTGCCAAAAAAGGAAGTATTATTCCCCTTGCTGATTTTGAAGAAAATATCAATGTTACTACACCTCCTACTTCTATGGAAATTCATGTATTTCCAGGGCATAACAATACTTATTATCTTTATGAAGATGATGGATTTAGTTCTCTATATGAACAAGGCTATTACATTATGACAACGATTGATTATAATTATCTTCAAAACAATTACACTTTGATTATTCGGCCGGTGGAAGGAAAGAGCGGAATTATTCCAGAAACAAGAGATTATCGTATTCGCTTTCGAAATACTCGCCAAGCAGACGAGGTTCAAGTTTATATGGATAAAGACATTATTTCATTTGAGCAATATGTAGAAGATGCCGATTTTATTATTTCAGTAAAAGATGTCAAAACGACTTCGCAACTTACTTTAAATTGCAAGGGAAAAGATATTGAAATCGATGCAGTTCGTATTATTAATGATGAAATCGATTCTATTATTAATGACTTGCAAATTGAAACAAGATTAAAAGAAGAAATTGCTACTGTAATTTATAGTGAAGCGGATATTCGCAAAAAACGAATTCAAATTAAGCAATTAAAAAAGAAAGGCTTAGATTCTCTTTTTATTCGTATGTTTTTGAAATTACTAGATTATATTTCTGAATTATAAAAGAAGTGTGTAAACATTTCTTTTTTTATCTAATAGGAAATTGCTTTCTATTAGAGAATTGCATATATTTGTA
>CAOKKL010000008.1 GCA_948469065.1 uncultured Mycoplasmatota bacterium
GGGCGAATGCGATTGTATTAGAAGATGAAAGTATAAGTTATCAAAATGGAGAAGTGATACCAGAAAGTAATATCGAGAGTTATTTTGTATGGATACCAAAGTATCGCTACAAATTATGGGACTTAGGAAACTATGAAGGGCTTACAAGTATCAATCCAAACAAAGTCCATGAGATAGAAATCATTTTTGGAGATTATGACACAGTAGATGAAAAAAGTGGTGAGTGTAAAACACCAGGAGTAAGTGGAGAAAGTGGAAACTGTAGGGTAGGAGATTACATGACTCATCCAGCCTTCCAAGCCTTTGGAACCAAAGGGTTATGGGTAGGAAAATTTGAAACAGGTTATAAAGGAGCTACCAGTACAACAGGAGCCGAACAAAATATTAATAATCCAGAACAAGTTGAAATCAAACCAAATGTATATTCTTGGAGAGGAATCCAAGTTTCTAATGCTCACTTAAATAGTTACAACTATAAAAGAGAATATGAAAGTCACATGATGAAGAATACCGAATGGGGAGCAGTGGCTTATTTACAACATAGTGTATATGGAAGTAGAAATCGTGTTAGAATTAATAACAACAGTGGTCATATTACAGGATACAGTTCTGTAAATGAACCTACTTGTGGATATACTGGAGATAATCGAGATTGTAATAAGTATGAAGGGACATCATTAAATGTAGATGGTGCCTTTTCGAAACGATATAACAGTGAAATAGGATATTTCGCAAGTACCACCAGAAATATCACCGGAATATATGATATGAGTGGTGGTGCTTCAGAATATGTGATGGGAGTCATGCTTCATACAAGTGGAATTCCATGTGCTGGTACGAATGTAAATTATGTTAGCGGGTTTACAGGACCATTTTGTAATTCAACCGGAAATGCAAGTGGACAAACTTTACCAGAAGAAAAATATTATGATACCTATTTATATGGAACTGATGCGGAACATTATAATCGTCGAATTTTAGGAGATGCGACAGGGGAATTAGGTTCTTTTGCCAATACTACTTATGGAACTCAAATAAGACCAATTAATTCATGGTATCAAAATGAAGCTTGGTTTGTCTTTACTGGATGGCCTTGGTTTGCACGTGGTCATGCGTTCTTCAGTGGTTTAGGTGGTGGAGTGTTTGCTTTCAATCTTTATGCTGGTAGTGTGACTGTAAATAATGGTTTTCGCATTATATTAGCCTTCTAATAAAGTATTTATTTTCTATCAAAATAGATGATATTATGTTTTAAAATAATGGTATTTTTTCATAAGAATATTTACCAATCGACTTAAAAGAGCTTAATACTGCTATTTTAAGATTTTAAACATAAGGCGAAAATATATCTTTTGTTTTATCCGATCATTTTTATAATTTTTCAGTGAAAAAGAGTAAAAATGATTAAAGTGATAAAATTAGATAAAATATAACAAAAATAAATTTATCTAATTTTTTTCTTCTCAAAGAACGTTTTTTTATATACGACAAAAAGACCATTTTACAGGTCAAAAAAATTTATATTAAAATATAGTGATTTCAAAGATCAAATGGTGTATAATTTAATCATCAAATCTTAATTGAAAGTTAGTTTCTAAATTATTAAGATCTGAGATTGTAGAAGTAAGATTGCTTAGGAGAAGGGTACTTACTTCTTTTATTTTCAGTTTTAATAATTTAGTGACTTTATTACCTCTTTCTAAAAGTTGTCTTATCGTATGAGCAATTTGAATAAAAAAATAGTGATTTTTTAAAGCTGTGTCATTTCTAGAATTCAAATGAGTAATATCAAAAATTCTATGTTTTTGATTATAAAATCCTTGATTTTCAATTTTCCAACGATTTCTACCCAAATTAACAATTTTTTTAATATTTAGATTAGTAACATTTAGATTAGTAATATAATGAAAATTTGTAGTTTTATTCTTTTTATTTTCAGTAAATTTTATGATATTAAATCTATGACTTTTATATTTGTAGTTGTTATCAAGAAAATAATTTTCAATGGAACAATCATTAAAGTATTCGATATAGTCATTAAAATCTTTAAATACAGTTCTTAGTCTATCATTAAGATTAAATATATATTTCCAACTATTTAACTTACAAATTTTAATCATAGGTGAAGTACAATATAAAGCATCAGCGGTAATAATAAATTTTTGTTTAGGGTAGTTCTTTTTAATTCTCTTTGCCATTCTTTCAAATGCTTTGATTTCGCAATCTTGTTTTTGATTTTCATTTAAGTTATCCTCATTTTCTATCCATTCACTATCCAAACTAATAACTATATTTCCGACTACTAGTTTACATTCTAAAATATATTTACAATAGGTAATTTTTCCGTCCTTGTATTTCTTCTTAATACAATTATTGTTTAAATTATAGCTATGACTAGAAAGACCAGATCCATCTACAACAAGTTGAAAATATCCATCATATTTATATCTATCAAACATTTTAGAACGAATCAAAGTTTTAACAATATACTTTTGAATATCTCTAAGTTCATCTGTTTTAATATTTATAAATACATCTTGAATCGTTTCCCAATAGGGAAGCTCCTTTAAACTTTGATTACAAATTTTAGATATATTTTTAATACAATTGTCAGTGTTAAAAGTATCAGTTGAAATATCTGTCATAGTAGTTATTCCACATAATAAAGGGAACAGTCTAGTAACACAAATCGTTTTCATTGTATATGTAACATAACTTTTATGCCTCACATCAGTTAGATTATCAAACATGGTCAATAACTCTGGTAAATATTTAGCAATTATAGAATATAATTCTTTTACTAAATTTTTGTCTTTTTTTAAATTTCTTCTTTCTTTTCTGTTCATTACTACATACCACCTTTTTATTATGTAGTAATTATATCAAATTTTTATTGTGAAAAAATTTTACTCTTTTTCTCTGTAATTTTTATAAAATAGTTGCTAAACTAAAAAAATCATTATATTATAATTTATAAGGGAGTGTATGGTAATGAAAAAAGTAAGAAAAATTGAAAATAAAATATTAGATTTTATAGAAACACATCAGGTGTTATTCTTTCTTCTGTTTTTTACCATCGCGGCATTACTAGTTCGGTATTGTTTATTTTCTGTTGAATCAGGAGATTTTAAAGTTTTTTTAAAACCATGGTTTGAGGAATTAAAAGCCAATGGAGGTTTCAAAGCCCTTGCTAATTTTCCAGGAGATTATAATGCTCCTTATATGACTTTACTTGCCTTATTGACATACTTGCCAATCAATCCATTGTATTCAATTAAAACACTTTCTGTTTTAGGGGATTTTCTTCTTGCGTTCTCATCTTATCAATTAGTAAATACTTTAATGCAAGGTAAAGAAAAGCAAAAGTTCTATGCACTACTTGCTTATATCGTAGTTTTATTTTTACCACAAGTAATATTAAATGGTTCCTGCTGGGGTCAATGTGATGCCATTTATACAAGTTTTATTTTATTATCCTTTCATTATCTTTTAAAAGAAAAATATACGACTTCGTTTATCTTACTTGGAATATCTTTTGCTTTTAAATTGCAATTTATTTTCATTTTACCATTTTTTCTCATTCTATATGTTTTAGAAAGAAAATTTTCTATTTTTCACTTTCTAATAATTCCCATTGTTAATCTAATAATGTGTTTACCCGCGATTATAATGGGAAAACCATTTCTCGATTGTATGACAATCTACTTTCGTCAATCATCTGCTCAAAGTGATATGTTAACGAGAAATTTTATTAATATTTATCAAATTTTTCAAGCAGATGCTACCGTGTTTACCAAAGCAGGAATTTTATTTACGATTTCCATATGTGCTATGATTTTATTTTATTTCTGGCACAAAAAAATAGAATTAAATCCTGAAAAAAAATTATTACTTGCAACTTGGTTAATTATTTTGCTTACTTATTTTATGCCTGCGATGCATGAACGATATTTATTTGTTGGAGAAATATTAGGTGTTTTATATTACTTATGTTATCGAAAACATGGTTTGATAATTGGAATTATTACCATAAATGCTTTGATTACTTATACATTTTTTTTATATCACTATCCATTTTCTATTAATTATTTTTGGATTGCGATTCCCGAACTAATTTTCTTCGGTATTGCGACCAAAAAAATAATAGAAGATTTTGAAAAAAAATAGGAAATATTTTTTTCATTCCTGCATAGAATAATTGGGCAGGAATACTATCAAAAAATACGTTTGACAAAAAAGTATAAGTGTAGTATCCTTAAAAAGATGTTTTTTAGGATGTGAAAAAAATGGAACAAGAAAATATAATGTTAACCTCTGAAGGTTTTTTAGAATTAGAAACGGAATTAAATGAATTAAAAACAGTAACAAGACCTCAAGTGATTAAAGAATTAAAAGAAGCAAGAGCACAAGGAGATTTATCTGAAAATTCCGATTATGATGCAGCAAGAGATGCACAAGCTAAAATTGAAGGACGTATCAAAGAATTAGAATACAAATTAGAACATTGTGTAATTGCAGAACAAAAAGCAAAAGATATTGTAAATGTTGGTTCAACGGTCACCATTGCTTACGAAGATGGAGAAGAAGAAATATATAAAATAGTTGGATCTTTAGAAGCCGATCCATTGGACAACAAAATTTCTAACGAATCCCCATTTGGAAAAGCAATACTGGGCAAAAAAGTGGGAGAAAAAGTGGAAATTGAAAGTCCAAATGGATCATACTTTGTTGAAATTAAAGCGCTAGCATAATCAGCTAGTTTTTTCTTTCGATAATTTATAAATCAATATCGAAAATAGAAAATGTCGAAATTCTATGTTTTCCATTACTTTTTTCTTCTAAGAAATTGTAAAAAAAGTAATTTCATTTTGTAAGAAAAAAAGAGCTTAGGAAAATCGCTTGCAAAGTGCTTTAGAAGTCGATATAATAAAACGTAATTGAAAGGATTTAAAATATGAAAAAAAACGTACATGAAATTGAAATAAAAGTGGAAGGAAAAGAGTGGGAATCTTGTTTAGATAAGTCTTTTAAGAAAAAAAATAAAGAAGTAAAAATTGATGGATTTCGTAAAGGTACTGCTCCAAAAGAAGTATACCTAAAAAAATTTGGAATCGATTCTTTATATATGGATGCCATTGATTATGCAGTAGATAATGCGTATCAAAAAGTTCTAAAAGATAATAAGTTTACTCCAGTATTAGAACCAAAATTAGATGTAAAAACAATTGATGAAAAATCAGTAACATTTTTATTTACCATAATTACAAAGCCAGAAATTAAATTAGGAGAATATACAAATTTAAAAGTAAAAAAAGAAACACCAAAAGTAACGAAAGAAGAAATTGAAACAGAAATTGAAAATCTAAGAAATCAATTTGCAGAAATTTCTTTAAAAGATGAAAAAGAAAGCATAGCTGAAAAAGATACTGCAGTTATTAATTTTAAAGGATATGTGGATGGTAAAGAATTAGAAGGTGGAAGTGGTGAAAATTTCCCATTAGAAATTGGCTCAAAAACCTTTATACCTGGTTTTGAAAGCGGTTTAATTGGATTAAAAAAAGGCGACAAAAAAACGTTAGAATTAACTTTTCCAGAAGACTATGCACAAGACTTAGGTGGAAAATCCGTAAAATTTGATGTTGAAATAATGGAAATTAAAACAAGAGTTCTTCCAGATATGAATGAAGATTTCTTTCAAGATTTAGGATACGATAAAGTAACAAATGAAGAAGAATTAAAAAGTGAAGTAGAAAAAGTTATCAAAGATCGTAAAGAAAAAGAAATGGAAGATAAATATTTAGATGACTGTTTAGAAAAAGCAGCTGAAAATATGACGATTGATTTAAATGATGAAATTATTGATGATGAAATTCATCGTATGATACATCAATTTGAAGAACAATTAAAAATGCAAGGATTATCATTAGAACAATATGCTCAATTTACAGGAGTAGATCATGAAAAATTACATGAACAAATGAAACCGGAAGCAATAAAAAGAGTAAAATATCGTTATTTATTAGAAGAAGTAGCAGAAACAGAAAAAATAGATTTTACAGAGAAAGAAGTGGAAGAAAAAGCTAACGAAATGGCTGAAAATTATGGAATTACAAAAGAAGAATTAATCAAAGCTTATGGAAGTTTAGATATAGTAAAATATGATATGAAAATGCGTGAAGCAATGGAAAAAATTAGAGCTTAAATAGTTCTTTTTTTTATTCGATTATAATTTATATATATATAATACAAAACGTGAAAAAAGATTCTTGAATTTTATGGAATTACAAAATGATAAATATTTTGAGGAGAAAAAGAGAATAAAGTGCAAATAAAAAATAAAGTTTGAAATCTATTTTTATTTTTTTAGATAATGAAAAAAAAATACGTAAAATAGTGTAAAATTGATTTACTTTCTAATTTAAAATGAATATAATAAGTCGCATGATGAAAGGAGAAAGCTATGAATCAAAATCTTCCTGTTTTATTACTCCGAAAACTCCTTTTATTACCAGATCAAGAAGTAAAAATAGAATTAAATAATGAATTAACCAGAGAAATTATTATGCTTTCTTGTGGTAAATATAATAAAGAAGTATTAATTGTATGTCCAAAAAATGAATTAGAAGAATTACCAGATGTGGATGATTTACCAAAAGTTGGAGTGATTGGTAAAATAAAAAGTAAGATTGAATTACCAAATGGACATTTAAGAGTAAAATTACTAGGACTTCATCGAGTTTTAGTAGAAAAGTATTATAGCGAAAAAAAAGATATTTTACATTGTAGCTATC
Organism: uncultured Mycoplasmatota bacterium; assembly: GCA_948469065.1. GTDB lineage: Bacteria > Bacillota_I > Bacilli_A > RF39 > UBA660 > MGBC162267. The sequence goes on from CAOKKL010000008.1 coordinate 6,792, forward strand.
AAAACATACAAGAAAAAGAAATCGAAAAAGCTAAAAGTTTAGCATTTAAAAGAAAGATCACCTCTAGCTTAAAAAGATATATTAAAGCTAGTCCCAATATATCAAATAGCATATTAAATATTACAGAAAACGTAGAATCATTGTCTGCATTAACAGATATCATATCAACATTTTTACCTATAACTTTTGAGAAAAAAATGGAATATATGGAAGAAGTAGATGCCACCACTCGTGCTGAGAAACTACTACAAGATTTAGAATTTGAATTACAAGTAATTCGTTTGGATCAAAAAATTGAAAATTCTCTTCGAAATGAAATGGAAAAAAATCAAAAAGAATATATTTTGCGTGAAAAAATTCATGAAATTGAAAAAGAATTAGGGGAAGAAGATTTCAAAAGAAAAGAAGTAGAAGATTTTGAAAAACAATTAAATATCTTAAAGATTTCAGAGAAAACAAAAAATAAAATTGCTGGTGAAATTCGAAAATATGATTTAACACCGGAAATGAGTCCCGATGCTTCTATCATTAGAAATTATTTAGATTGGATTTTAAATTTACCATGGAATGATTTAAAAGAAGAACAAGAAGATTTAAAGCAAATTAAAGAAAAATTAAATAAAACGCATTATGGCTTAGAAGAAATCAAAGAACGAATTATTGAATATGTAGCTGTTAAAAAATATAACAAAGAAATTCGTTGTCCAATCCTTTGTTTAGTAGGGCCTCCTGGAGTTGGAAAAACATCAATCGCTATATCGATTGCGAAGAGTTTAGAAAAAGAATTTTATAAAATCAGTGTAGGAGGACTTTCTGATTCCAATGAATTAAATGGACACAGAAGAACTTACATGGGAGCTTCACCAGGAAAAATTATACAAGGACTAAAAAAATGTGGAAGTAAAAATCCATTATTCTTAATTGATGAAGTAGACAAAATGGTAAAAGATTACAAAGGAGATCCAGCTAGTGTATTATTGGATATTTTAGATCCTGAACAAAATCGTTTTTTTACTGATAATTATATTGAAGAGCCATTTGATTTATCCCAAATTTTTTTCATATTAACAGCAAACAATAAATATAATATACCCGTAGAACTTCGTGATCGCTTAGAAATATTAGAATTATCAAGTTATACTCTTTTTGAAAAATTAGATATTGCCAAAAAATATTTACTTCCAAAAGTATTAAAAGAACATGGCATATTAGATGGAAATATCAAAATGAGCGACACCATTATGGAAAATATTATTAATCACTATACCAAAGAAGCTGGCGTAAGAGAATTAGAAAGAACACTTTCCACCATTGTGAGAAAAATTTTGACGGAATGTTTAAAAGAAAACATGGAAATGAAAAAAAATATTACCAAAAAAGATGTGATAAAATACTTAGGGGAATATCAATTTGTCGATGATAATGTTACCAAAAACATGACACCAGGACTTGTTTATGGACTTGCTTATACTTCCGTTGGAGGAGCTGTACTTCCGATTGAAAGTTGTCTCTATAAAGGGAAAGGAGAAATAAAATATACTGGGTCTCTTGGAAAAGTAATGCAAGAAAGTATTGATGTAGCGATAAGCTATATCAAATCTCATCAAAGCGAATTTAAAATAAATGATTATTATTTTAATACCAAAGATATCCATATTCATGCTTTAGAAGGTGCTGTTCCAAAAGATGGACCTAGTGCAGGAGTAACCATTGTAACATCTTTAGTGAGTCTTATGAAAGGAGAAAAAATCCCTTCAAACATTGCTATGACTGGAGAAATGACACTAAGAGGTGACATTATTCCCATTGGAGGATTAAAAGAAAAATTAATCGGTGCTTATAATGAAAAAATAAAAAAAGTATTTATTCCTAAAAAAAATCATACCGATTTAGAAGAAATTCCAGAATTATTGAAACAAAATATTGAAATTATAGAAGTAAATAATTATAAAGAAATTTATAAACAATTATTTACAGAAAAATAAGTCCGAAATAGACGCAAAAGAAGGAAAAATGAAAATGAAGATAAAAAAAAGAAAAAGCCAAAATCTTTTCGAGATAGAAATATTAAGGGAATGGTTTGGTTTAGAAAAGAAAAATTTAAAAGGTTTAACTGGATTTTTTCATTTACAAAAAGCTAAGAATGAAATTGATTTCAACATAAAAAGTTTATGTCAACAAGCTGGAATTCAAAAACCTAAAGATTTCACTTGTAGTTATATAAATCCAAATAAAAATTGCTTATTTGAATGTTTAACAACAGAAAATTCTGTTTATCGCCTTGTTTTTCATAATGGTTTTTATGAAAACTATCCCACACTAGAAATAAAAAATGAAAGATTGCAAGCACAATATGATTATATCGAAGATAATAATTTTAAATGGTTAACCCTAACCCAATTGTCCTATCAAAGTGATAATTCATTGCTTAAAATCGGAAATTCAGAAGTAAAAACACCACGTAAAGATAAAATGATAGATATCACTATAGACTCCTTAAATAATCATTATCAAATTCAATATCAAAAAGAAAAATATTTACCCAATGTTGCAATCTCAAACATTGAAAAAGTTTTAAAGAAATTGGAAGAGTTAAAAGAAAACGATATCCTTGCTGTTTTAAAGATAATAAGTCAATTGTTTCCATCTTTTATTTCAAATTTAAAAGAAGCTACAATTGATGTGAAGATGGGCGACTTAAAATTACATCTAACCATAGAAGAAGGAAAGATAGAAGAATTTTGGACTAATAACTTACAAATGTTTATTTTAATCGATCAAAAAAGAAAACGAAGAAAAAATTAATTTGACTTTTTATAATTTCGTACATATAATAAAAAAAGAAAGCAAAGAACAAGACGTTATAAAAATGGATTTGGAAAAGAGAATCTAAAAATTGGTGAAATTAGATCAAATTATTTTTATAAAGATCACTTGGGAGCTAAAAAACTGAAAAAAGTAAGTTTTTATCGCAGAATACTGCGTTATCAAAAAGAGAAAAAAATAAGGTGGTACCACGAACATTCGTCCTTTGGCACTGCCTTTTTATTTGGAAAGGATGATAAAATGAAAGAATTTAAATTATTAGAAAATAAGCCCGTTGAAGAAAGCGAACAACTTGTATTAAACTCCTGGGGAAGCATTAATGAAATCCTAAATCGTCAAATTGATTTAAGAAAAAATGCTCCTTATTGGGTATTTTATGATGGACCAGCAACCGCCAATGGACATCCAGGTCTTCATCATATGCTTGCAAAATTTTTAAAAGATACTTTTTGTAAATATAAGGCAATGCAGGGCTATCAAGTAATTAGAAAAATAGGATGGGATACGCATGGCTTACCGGTAGAAGTACAAGTAGAAAAAAAATTAGGATTCAGTGGCAAAAAAGATATTGAAGAATATGGAATTGAAGCATTTAATGCAGAATGTAGAAAAAGTGTATGGGAAAATGAAAAAACTTTTTCAGACTTAACAAGTAAAATGGGTCAATTTATAGACTTAAAAAATCCTTACATTACATATGATAACAATTATATTGAAACGGAATGGTGGATTTTAAAAAAATTTCATGAAGAAGGATACTTTTACTTAGGAAGTAAAATTTTACCTTACTGTCCACGTTGTGGAACAGGTCTTGCTAGTCATGAAGTAGCACAAGGTTACAAAGAAGTAAGTGTAGATACTGTAATCGTTCCAATGAAGAAAAAAGATAGTGATATTTACTTTTTAGTTTGGACTACCACCCCTTGGACTTTAATTTCCAATGTTGCATTATGTGTTAATCCTTGTGAAAATTATATTTTAGTAGAATCCAAAGGAAATAAATTTATCGTCGCCGAAAAATTAGCTTCCAATATTTTAGGAGAAGACTATCAAACATTAGAAACTTACAAAGGAAAAGATTTAGAATATCAAGAATACGAACAATTTATACCATCTTTAACGGTAGATAAAAAAGCATTTTATGTGACATGTGATTCTTATGTCACTATGGAAAGTGGAACTGGAATTGTTCATATTGCTCCAGCATTTGGAGAAGACGATGCAAGAGTTGGTAAAAATTATAATCTTCCATATTTAAACCCAGTTGGAGAAGATGGAGCTTATTTGGAAGGTCCATGGAAAGGTCAATTTGTTTTTGACGCTGATTTAGAAATTATAAAATATTTAAAAGCAAATGATAAATTATTTCGAAAACAAAAAGTAACCCATAATTATCCTCATTGCTGGAGATGTAATACTCCACTGATCTATTATTCAAAACCAAGTTATTACATTGAAACTACAAAAATGAAAGACAAAATTATTGAGGCAAACAATCAAGTAAATTGGTATCCAAGTTATGTTGGAGAAAAACGTTTTGGTAATTGGCTAGAAGAATTAAAAGATTGGGCAATTTCTAGAAATCGATATTGGGGAACGCCACTTCCACTTTGGAAATGTAGTTGTGGAAATGAAATTATGATTGGTTCTAGAAAAGAATTATGTGAACACTCTAAGGAATCCATAAAAGAAAACGAAATTGAACTTCATCGACCATTTGTAGATGAAATTCACTTAACTTGTTCAAAATGTAATGGAGTAATGACTAGAGTAAATGATGTTATCGATTGTTGGTTTGATTCTGGTTCTATGCCCTTTGCCCAATATCATTATCCCTTCGAAAATCAAGAACTATTTGAAACACAATTTCCGGCTGATTTTATTTGTGAAGGAATCGATCAAACCAGAGGATGGTTTTATTCCCTTTTAATTATTTCTACATTTTTAAAAGGATGTGCTCCATATAAAAATGTTTTAGTAAATGAATTGGTTCAAGATAGCGAAGGCAAAAAGATGAGTAAAAGTAAAGGAAACATTGTCGAACCATTTTCAACCATGAAAGAATTTGGAGCAGATACCACTCGATTTTATCTGCCTTATGTATCACCCGTATGGACGCCGCTTCGATTTGATTTAAAAGGTTTAAAAGAAGTTTATTCCAAATTTATGAATCCTCTTAAAAATACTTATAATTTCTTTGCCATGTATGCCAATACGGATCATGTAAATTTAGAAGAATGCCAAGTATCTTATGAGCAAAGAGAAGAAATTGATTTATGGCTTTTATCAAAATACAACCATTTAATCCAGTATGTAACTAATTCTTTTGAAGAATTTGATTTAAATAAAGTAGTAAGAGCAATTACAAATTTTGTATCAGAAGATTTATCCAATTGGTATATAAGAAGAAATAGAAAACGTTTTTGGAAAAATGAGTTTGATCAATCCAAAAAAAGTGTATATCAAACAACTTATGAAGTATTAATCGGATTATCCAAATTGATTGCACCGATTACGCCGTTTATTAGTGAAGAAATATATCGTAACCTAACAAAGGAAGAAAGTGTTCATTTAAGTGATTATCCAAAATATGATGAAAGTTTATTCAATCCAAAATTAGAAGAAAAAATGGATTTAGTAAGAGATTTAATTCGGATTGGAAGAAATATTCGAGAAGAAGTTAAAATTAAAGTCCGTGAACCTTTAAAAGAAGTATTATTGGATCAAAAAATAGAAGACAAAATAAAAGATTTAATACCTTTGATGGAAGAAGAATTAAATGTAAAAAAAGTAGTATTCTTAAAGGAATTTAGTGAATTTATGAATTTTACTATCAAACCTAATTTTAAAGAAGTAGGAAAAATCTTAGGTTCCAAAATGAAAGAGTTTCAAACTGCTTTAGAAAATTTAGAAGATGAAAAGAAAGAACAATTAAAAAATGGACAAGAGATTGAAATCAAATTATCAAATGAAAACTTTCTTGTTACAAAAAATATGGTCGAAATTCGAATTCAAGCAAAAGAAGGATTTAATGTTGGAATGGAAAAAAATCAATTCGTCATTTTAAATACAGAACGTACGGAAGAGTTAATTCTAGAAGGAATTGCAAGAGAACTTGTTTCTAAAGTTCAAAATCTAAGAAAAGAAAAAGATTTTGAAGTAACCGATCGCATTATCATTCATTATATGGGAAATGAAAGAATTGATAGTGTAATGGAAACTTTTGAAAATTACATCAAAGAAGAAACATTAGCAAAAGAAATTCGAAAAGAGAATATTAGTGGAGTGGAATATGATTTAAATGGAGAAATTATTTCACTTGAAATTGAAAAAAATAATTAAAAAAAATCACTCACTTTAAAAAATGGGTGATTTTTTTAATAAGGTTGCATCATTTTATAAATACTACTATATTTATCATAAAGAAGAGTAATTCGTTTGCCTTTTATCTCAATGAAACCTTCATCTTTTAAATTTTTAAGTTCTCTTGACATAGCTGAGCGATCAATTGCTAAATAATCTGCCAAATCGGTAAAATTAAAAGGAAGATAAATATATTTAGAACCATATTTACTAGAAACAATATTAAAATATTCTAGTAATTTATTTCGAATCGTTTTTTTTGTTAAAATTTCAATTCTTTCATTTTTTTCTTTTAATTTTTGAAAACTTATGGTCAACATATTTTGAAGAAATTGACTATAATATTTTTTATTAAAATCTTGATTCCGTAAAATTTGTTCATATTCTAACACAACAATATCCGTATCTTCCTTAGCGATGATTTCATATTCGGCATTTTTAAATGATAACATAAAAGAACCAAATAATTCATTATCTCCAATTTCTTCCATAATAATTCGATTTCCGTTAGAATCTAATCGAATAATTTGGATATAACCTTTTAAAAGAATTCCAATATTATTTTCCTGTTCAAAAACTGAAAAAATTGAATTATTTTTTGGAAAATGAAATAAATGAGATTCTAAACTTTTTAATAATTTTTCTCTTTCTTTAAAATCAATATTATAAAAAGGATTTGTCATATAACACCTCTAATAACATCTTAAATGATTTTGAAAAAAGTTGCAATTGCAACATTATATTTTCGTAGATTATGCTATACTTGAAATAATATAAGGAAGGTTTAGAATGAAAGTAATTAAAAGAGATGGACATATGGTAGATTATAGTCCAGATAAAATAGAAAAAGCAATTTTAGCAGCAAATAATGATGTAGAAGAAGAAGAGGGAGCTTCCACTACCCAAATTAAAAATATTATTCGTTATATAGAAAAATTAGGAAAAAAACGAATTTTAGTAGAAGACATTCAAGATATTATTGAAATGAAACTCATGTCGATTGGCAAATATAAATTAGCCAAAAAATATATTACTTATCGATATACAAGAGAATTAATTAGAAAAAGTAATACTACAGATTTAATAATTAAAGAATTAATTGATGGAGAAAGTGAATATTGGAATAATGAAAATTCAAATAAAAATGCCAAAGTAATAACGGTTCAAAGAGACTACATCGCAGGTATTACCAGTACAGACATTACAAGAAGATTTTTACTTCCAGAGGATATTGTAAAAGCCCATGATGCAGGAATCATCCATTTTCATGATGCAGATTATTTTGCCCAAAATGCCATGCACAATTGTTCTTTAATAAATTTAGAAGACATGCTTCAAAATGGAACAAATATCAATGGGGTTATGATTGAAAAACCACATAAATTTATCACTGCTATGACCATTGCTACTCAATTAATTACAGCTGTAAATTCTAGTCAATACGGAGGCGTAACCATCACCTTAACGCACTTAGCACCTTTTGTAAAAGATAGTTATCAATTTTATTTAAAAAAATATCAAAATCGAAAAATGAGTAAAAGTGATTGTGAAAAATATGCCAAAGAAGATTTAAAAAAAGAAATTACAGATGGCGTACAAACATTTCAATATCAAATTAATTCAATGACTACAACCAATGGCCAAGCTCCTTTTTTAAGTGTATGTATGTACTTAGGAGAAACAAAAGAATATAAAGAAGAACTAGCAATGATTATTGAAGAAGTATTAAATCAACGAATCAAAGGAATGAAAAACGAAAAAGGGGTATTTATTACACCCGCCTTTCCAAAATTGCTATATATTTTAGAAGAAGATAATATTACGGAAGATAGCAAATATTGGTATTTAACGAAACTAGCGGCATTATGTACTGCGAAACGAATGGTGCCAGATTACATTTCTGAAAAATTAATGAAACAATTAAAAATCGACAAAAATAAAAATGGCCAATGTTATCCATGTATGGGATGTCGTTCATTTTTGACTCCTTATATCGATGCAACTGGAGCACCAAAATATTATGGAAGATTTAATCAAGGAGTAGTAACATTAAATCTCGTGGATGTAGCGCTTTCTAGTGATAAGTCGGAAGAACTATTTTGGAATATTTTAGATGAACGCTTAGAATTATGCCATCGGGCATTACAAGTTCGTCATAAAAGACTTAGTAAAGCTACAAGCAATGTTGCTCCTATTCTGTGGCAAAATGGTGCGTTAGCAAGATTAAAAAAAGGAGAAAGCATTCATGAATTATTACATCATGGTTATTCTACCATTTCTCTTGGATATGCAGGGTTATATGAATGCGTTAAATTTATGACTGGAAAATCACATACGGATGAAGGTATGGGAAAAGAATTTGGTTTACAAGTAATGAAAAAATTAAATGCAGCTTGTGAAAAATGGAAAAGTATTGAAGATATCGATTATAGTTTGTATGGAACACCAATTGAATCTACCACTTATAAATTTGCGAAATGTTTAAAAGAACGCTTTGGCGTTATCAAAGGAATTACCGATCGTGATTACATTACCAATTCTTATCATGTTCCCGTCTTTGAAGAAATTGATGCTTTTACCAAATTAAAATTAGAAAGTGAATTTCAAGAATTATCTCCTGGTGGAGCGATTTCTTATATTGAAACGGCAAATTTAACCAATAATTTAACAGCTGTTTTAGAAGTAATACAATTTATTTATAATAATATTATGTATGCCGAGTTAAACACCAAATGTGATTATTGTCAAGAATGTGGATACAAAGGAGAAATAAAAATTGATGATAATTTAGAATGGTACTGTCCAAATTGTGGAAATAAAGATCATGATAAATTAAATGTAGCGAGAAGAACTTGTGGTTATATTGGAACTAATTTTTGGAATAAAGGAAGAACACAAGAGATCAAAGAAAGAGTGATTCATCTTGATAATAAAGATGTGGAAACAGTAGCATGAAATATCACAAAATTCGAAAAATGGACATCGCCAATGGCCCAGGCGTACGTGTATCTATTTTCTTTCAAGGTTGTGCTTTTCATTGTAAAAATTGTTTTAATCCTGAAACTCATGATTTTAATCAAGGAATCGAATTTACTGAAAAAACAATTATGCAAATTATAAAATTATGTCAAGAAGATTATATTAAAGGATTATCTATTTTAGGTGGAGAACCCCTTCATCCAATTAATATCAATGGCACAAAAAAACTAGTTCAAAAAATGAAAGAAAAATATCCCAATAAAACAATTTGGCTATGGACAGGATATAAAATTGAAAAAATAGAAGAAAAAGAAATATTAAACAAAATTGATGTTTTAATTGATGGACCATTTGAAGAAGAGCTTTATGATCCAAATTTAAAGTGGAAAGGATCCAAAAATCAACGAGTGATTGATTTAAATCGTTCAAGACAAACGAAAAAACTTGAATTATACGAAACAGAAAAAGAAAGCATAAAATAATCTTTCTTTTTTATTTACAAGCCATTGACTGTTTTGAAAATGTCAAGAATAAATCAATTACTTTAAAAAAAATCCCATAATTTCAACTTTCTTTTTTTTCTAAAAAAAGAAAAAAGAAAAAATATAACAATTGTTGCAAATGCAACAAAAAAACAAACAATTCGATGTTACAATGTTAAAAATAGAAAGAAGTGGGAGAGTTAATGAACAAAAGGGAAAAAGAACTTGCGAAAAAAATAAAAATTATTAAAAGAAATGGAAATCAGCAAGATTTTGATGAAGAAAAAATCAAAATAGCAATTCGAAAAAGCGCAGAAAGAGTGATGGTAGAGCTCACTCCATCTGCCGAGGAAGAAGTCGTATCAATCGTCTTAGACTTATTAAAAACGCAAACAACCAATCCTGAAGTACAACAAATTCATATTTGTGTAGAAGCAGCTTTGGAAAAAGTAAATCCATTGGTTGCCAAAAGTTATCGAGAATATCGAAATTATAAAAAGGATTTTGTTCATATTTTAGACAAAGTTTATAAAAAAGCGCAAGCAATTAATTATATAGGAGATAAAGAAAATTCCAATACAGATAGTGCCTTGGTTGCTACCCAAAGAAGTTTAGTATATGGAAATTTAAACAAAGAACTATATAAAAAATTCTTTTTAACTACGAGTGAAGTGGAAGCAACTGAAGATGGATATATATATGTGCATGATATGTCAGCGAGACGAGATACCATAAACTGTTGCTTATGTGATGTAGCTCAAGTTATGAAAGATGGCTTTGAGATGGGAAATCTTTGGTACAATGAACCAAAAAGTTTAGATACTGCTTTTGATGTAATGGGTGATGTCATTCTCAATACAGTAGCTATGCAATATGGAGGATTTACCGTTCCCGAAATTGATACCCTTCTTGCTTATTATGCAGAAAAAACCTATCGTAAGTTTTATCAAGAATACATAGAGATTAAAGGGTATGAAGATGAAAGTGGTGCTAATTTCTATGCTTGGAAAAAGACTCGAAGAGAATGTGAACAAGGCTATCAAGGAATTGAATACAAATTAAACAGCGTTGGTTCTTCCAGAGGAGATTATCCCTTTGTAACATTTACATTTGGAGTAGATAAAAGCGAATTTGGTAAAATGATTACTAAAACTATTTTAGAAACTCATCAAAAAGGTCAAGGAAAAGAAGGAAGAAAAAAGCCAACACTTTTTCCAAAATTAGTATTTTTGTACGATGAAAATCTACATGGAGAAGGAAAAGAATTAAGAGAAAACTTTCTTGCAGCCATTGAATGTAGTTCGAAAACAATGTATCCAGACTATTTATCCTTATCGGGAGAAGGTTATGTTCCAGATATTTATAAAAAATATGGAAAAATTATTAGTCCAATGGGATGTCGAGCATTTTTAAGTCCTTATTTTGAACGAGGTGGTTTTGAGCCCGCTGATGCAGATGACATGCCAGTATTTATTGGAAGATTTAATATAGGAGCTGTCTCTTTAAATTTACCTATGATTTTAGCAAAATCAAGAGAGATTCAAAAAGATTTTTACGAAATATTGGATTATTATTTGGAAATGATAAGAAAAATTCATATTAGAACATATCAATACTTAAGTAAGAAAAAAGCGAGTACCAATCCTCTAGCTTACTGTGAAGGAGGATTTTATAAGGGACATTTAAAACCACATGAAGAAATTGCGCCACTTTTAGAAGCTTCGACAGCCTCTTTTGGTATCACTGCATTAAATGAATTACAAGTATTATATAATGGAAAATCGATTGTAGAAGATGGAGCTTTTGCCTTAGAAGTAATGGAATACATCAATCAAAAGATTATAGAATTCAAAAATAAAGATCACATTTTATATGCAATTTATGGAACCCCAGCAGAAAATTTATGCGGATTACAAGTAGAACAATTTCGTAAAAAATATGGAGTAATTGAAGGTGTTTCTTCAAGAGAATATGTTTCCAATTCTTTTCATTGTGGTGTTTGGGAAGACATAAATGGAATTCAAAAACAAGATTTAGAAGGAAGATTTTGGGATTTATTTCGAGGAGGAAGAATTCAATATGTACGCTATAATTTAAATTACAACAAAAAAGCAATAATAACCTATGTAGAAAGAGCAATGAAAAAAGGTTTTTATGAAGGTGTTAATTTATCACTTTCTTATTGCAATCACTGTGGACATGAAGAACTTGAAATGGAAGAGTGTTCAAAATGTGGAAGCGAAGATTTAACAAAAATCGACCGCATGAATGGGTACTTATCTTATTCGCGAGTTCATGGCGATACGAGATTAAATCAAGCCAAAATGGTTGAGATTTCACAAAGAAAATCAATGTGAGGAGAAAAAAATGAGATATCATAACATAACCAAAGCAGATATGCTAAATGGAGAAGGATTAAGAGTAGTATTATGGACAAGTGGATGTTCTCACCACTGTCCAAACTGTCAAAATGTATTAACTTGGGATGAAAACGATGGACTGCTATTTGATGATAGTGCGATTTTAGAAATCTATCATGAATTAGAACAAGATTGGTGTGATGGTTTAACACTATCTGGGGGAGATCCACTATTTTTAAAAAATAGAAAAACGCTTCGAGATTTTATTTTAAATGTAAAAACAAAATTTCCGAATAAAACAATTTGGGTATATACTGGATACACATGGGAAGAATTAATGGAACAAAGAAAAAATGAAAAAGAACTTAGTGAGATATTAGAACATATAGATGTTTTACTAGAAGGGAAATTTGTGCTACAATTAAGAGAAGAAAAATTAAAATATGTTGGAAGTGCAAATCAAAGAATTATTGACGTTCCAAAATCCTTAAAAACGGAAAACGGAGAAATAATTCTCTATATAGATAATTCAGAGATTGCAAATCAAATAAAGAAAGAGTGTATTACATGTTAGAAAAAAAAGGAAGAGGATTTGAAATCGCCAAAGGATGGGAAGATAAAGATATTCATTTACCAATACGAAAAACAAAATATTCTGCTGGATATGATGTTGAAGCAGCTGAAGATGTTACCATTCCAAGTTTTAAATTAGGTGGAAAACCAACTCTTGTACCAACAGGATTAAAAGCTTATTGTGAACCAGATGAATGGTTTATGTTAGTAAATCGTAGTTCTGGACCAAAAAAAGGCTTGGTTATGGCTAACAGTATAGGAGTAGTTGACGCTGACTATTATGAAAATGAAAGCAATGATGGCCATTTTTACTTTCAATTTTATAATATGATGGAGGAAGAAATTACAATTCATAAAGGAGATGCCATTGGACAAGTTATTTTTCAAAAATATCTTCTTACCGATCATGATAATGCGACTGGCATTCGTCATGGAGGAATTGGTTCTACAGATAAAATTTAATTTACTTCTGAACAAAAGTTGAAACTTAGTAAAAAATACTAAGTTTTTTTCATGTCCATTCTTGTATTTTCATACGATATATAATAGAATAACACTAGAAGGAGGGTCTATATGGAAGTATGGATAATATGGATCATTGTTATTATCGCTTTAGCATTCATCGAAGCCATTACTGTTAATTTAGTTACCATATGGTTTATTGCTAGCGCCTTAATATCACTAGCTATTTCATTTTTTCAAGTTCCATTTATTTGGCAGTTTGGAGTTTTTGTTTTAGTAGGAATCTTGCTAATGTTAACCACCAGACCGATTTTAAAAAAATGGATAAAACCAAAAGAAATCAAAACCAATTTTGATCGAGTAATTGGAATGACAGGAATTGTTACCGAAGAAATCTCAAATCATACCATAGGTGAAGTCAAAGTAGATGGAAAACGCTGGAGTGCAATTAGCTCCAAAAAAATAGCCGTTGGTGATGAAATTGTTATTGATGACATCGATGGTGTAAAATTAAAAGTACATAAACTAGAAAAATAAAGGAGGATTTTGTTTATGCCAATATTTATTGCAATTTTAATTATTGTGGCAATTATCTTAATTCCAAGTATTAAGGTTGTTCCACAAGCAAAAACTTATGTAATAGAACGACTAGGTTCTTATTACGTTACTTGGAGTAATGGATTACATTTTAAAGTGCCTTTTGTAGATCGGATTGCCAAAGTTGTTTCTTTAAAAGAAACGGTAAAAGACTTTGCACCACAACCTGTTATTACAAAAGACAATGTAACCATGCAAATTGACACGGTAGTATATTTTCAAATTACCGATGCAAAATTATATACTTATGGAGTCGACTATCCCATTAGTGCAATTGAAAATTTAACTGCAACCACACTACGTAATTTAATTGGTGAATTAGAATTAGACCAAACACTAACTTCAAGAGATATTATTAATTCAAAAATGCGTTCCATCTTAGATGAAGCAACCGACCCATGGGGAATTAAAGTAAATCGTGTTGAAGTAAAAAACATTTTACCACCTAAGGATATTCAAGAAGCCATGGAAAAACAAATGCGTGCAGAAAGAGAACGACGTGAAAAAATTCTGCAAGCAGAAGGTGAAAAAAAATCTAGTATTTTAATTGCAGAAGGAGAAAAAGAAAGTGCAATTCTTCGTGCAGAAGCTGATAAAGAGGCACAAATTAAAAGAGCAGAAGGAGAAGCCGAAGCGTTATTAAAAATTAAACAAGCCGAAGCAGATGGAATGAAATTATTAAAAGATGCCAAAGCGGATGAATCTGTTTTACGTTTAAAAAGTTATGAAACATTATCAAAAATTGCAGATGGACAATCTACCAAAATTATCTTACCAGCTGAACTTCAAAATATTGCAACTTTTGGAACTGTCTTAAAAGAATCCTTAAAAGAGGATGGAAAAAGAAAATAAACTGTTTGAAAAATGAACCGCACCAAAAGGTGTGGTTTTTTTGATAAAATAAAAAGAGTTTCCCCCTGTAAAAAAGACTCATAAATGAAAGAATCCCAATTAATAAAAAAAGAAAGTAGGAATCAATATATTACGATTTTAAGAAAACTACATGACATAATTTCTCAAATTGATTTAGATTATATTTTGAAATTAATTTTATGCCTAAAAAATACTTAACTTTCAATCTTTTTTATTCCTAATGATGTGTAGAGATTCATATAAAAACATGAATTTTTTTATTACTCATTTTTTCTTTCAAAGATTAAATGAAGTGTATAAAAAATAATGTTAAAAAAATGTAAAAAAATGAAAAAAAATTTAAAGTATAAATAGAATTGAGGTTATTTTTGTGAAGTTAAAATCATTTAAAACAAAATCTTTGAAACAAAAAGTGTTTCTGACCAGTATCATTGCTATTATACTATTAATAACATCCATATTATTATATCGAAGCTTTGCTTTTTTCGAAGAAAAGAAAGATTTCGATATTGTCAAAGGTCAGGTACCAGATCAGAATTATGATGTAATGATCGTACTTACAGAAGAAGAAAATGGAGTAAAACAAATAATTCAACAAATTCCCAAAAAAGAAAGTGAAAAAAAATATGAAGTAGAAATAGAATGTGATAAATCAGAAGGATATTGGGATTATGAAATTGGAATATGGTATTAAATATAGAAGAAAAAACAAAATGCAAACTAAATTTTAAAGAAAATCCGAATATGGTTTATAAAACAAAAGAAGATATTGAAGTAGGAAAAAAATTAATCGCCGAAGCCATTACATCCAAAGGGATTTCTACTAACATGAATGAGACACTAGCACAAATGGCCATAAACATTGGAAAAATAAATACAGATGTTTATTATACGCAACAGTATGTTGGAAATAGAGGTTATTGGAGTGGTTTAATTCCAAATAATATCTATTTTATATCCGTATGTTGTACATCGACGAATACCACACTCTCAGAAGGCACAATAATAAATAACAATAACTGGGCAATAAATGGAAGTTATTATTACAATACTGCCTTTGTAAGAAGCAGTGCTTATGGAACAATAAGAGTGAGCAATTTAAAAGATGCAAATGGTAGATTAATCAGAATACAATAATCAAGAACTTAAAAATTTATGAATCAACAACTTCTAATAACCATTTAAAAAAAAGAGAAAAATTTTAACAAATTATAAATTTTTAATCTAAAAATATTGATTATTACCAAAAAGTCTTTATTCTAGGGCATATTAACAAAATATGGAGTTAAATTTACTACTAATTCACTACTTTTTATAGAAGTTTTAAATTCTTCAAGGAATTTTTTTAATCTTAAAGAAAATACTTGCTAGTAAACCATTTTTAATGCTATAATGAATATGTCAAGGAAACTTGCATAAAATAAAAAAGGAATACCTAGTTTTGAAGAGTTAGGTACTATTCCAATTTCAATTGATTTAGTACCGACTTATACAGTTGGTACTATTTTTATTAATATGACTAAAATCACAATAATAAGGAGTATTATGATATTCATTAGAGTTTTCTCTGATTTTCTCATAATTTCACCTCCTTTCACTTTTAAAAAAGTAAAGGAGAATAGTACCTAAACTAACTAAATATTCCTAAATTAATTATACCAAACATTTGTTTTTTAGACGATAATTTTATTACAAATTAACAATAAATATTAAAATGCAAAATATATAATAATAACAGTGGGTTTAAGCAATAGGAGGTAAGAAATGGAAATATTTGTGGGTTGTAGTAGTTCGGAAGATGTTGACTCAATATATTTAGAATCAGCAAGAGAATTAGGAAAAATAATTGCTTTAAATGGACACACTCTAGTTTTTGGGTCCTCTGATAAGGGAATGATGGGAGAATTATATAGAGGTGTAAAAGAAAATGGAGGAAAAGTTATATCAGTTTTTCCAAAACAATTTAGTGGATTTTTAACAAAAGTAGAATCTGATAAAATAATTGAGACAGAGACTGCAACTGACCAATTAAAATATTTAGTTAATAATGGGGATATTACTATTATTATGCCTGGTAGTTATGGAGCTTTAGCTGAATTAGCTACATCTATTCAAAATAAAAAATTAGGGGAGCATAGTAAACCCATATTTATAATAAATATAAACGGATATTTTGATAATCTATTAAAGATTTTTGAAAAATTTTATAGTGATAAATTTGATTTGTGTGATAGAAATAAATTATATACAGTTTTAGATAAAACAGTAAAAATACTAGATTACCTGCATAACGTGTAAAAATTTTTTAAATATTATATTGAAAATAAACGAAAAATAATGATGTTTGCTACATGCTTCATGCCACATAATAAGGGTAATACTATACCTTATTATGGCGAAGACTTTAGTGGCTACGCCACTAGTCTCACCTACAAGACTATACTTCGATACTATGACATTGCATAGTATTTTTTAATATTTCAAATTAATACTTTAAAAACTTTCTGAATTTTACTACCAATTTACTACTTTTGAAAGCAAAAATATGAGAAATTATAAAAATATATGTGAATATCTATCAAAAATAAAAATGTCGTAAACACTTATAAATAAAGGTTATAATGAAATTTAAGAATTTACAAAAAGTTACTTAAAAAATACTATACTGTTTCTATAAAAGTAACATACTATTTTAGTGTTAAAATAAATGCAAGAAAGGATGAGCTAAATGGAACATGTATCCCATGAAATGATTAAGCCTGTTTATGATCAAAATTCAAAAATATTAATTTTAGGGTCAATGCCGAGCAGAAAATCTAGAGAAGCCGCTTTTTATTATATGCATCCACAAAATCGTTTTTGGCGTATTTTAGAAACTTTATTAAAAGAAAGTAGTACCGATAAAATTGCTTTTTTAAAAAAACATCATATTGCTCTTTGGGATACTATTGCAACTTGTGATATAATAGGAGCAAGTGATGCATCCATTAAAAACGTCATTCCAAATAAAATAGAGGAAATTGTTGCTCAAATTCCGAACATTCAAATCTTTACTGCTGGAAAAACCGCTCATAAATTATATTATAAATATAATTATCCTATAACAAAAAAAGAAGCCATATGTCTTCCAAGTACCTCTCCAGCAAATTGTCGAATTTCTATGGAAGAAATGCTAGAAAAATGGAGTATTATTTTAAACTATTTATAAAAGAGGAGTCATTATGATAGCAAGTGTTCTTTTAGAAATTAAAGCAAAAAGTGTAGATAAGACTTTTGATTATATCATTCCTAATGTTTTAAAAGAAACACTAAAAATAGGAGTACGAGTCAGTGTTCCTTTTGGAAATCAAAAATTGCAAGGATATGTTTTAGATATAAAAGAAGATAGAAAAGAAAATTATGAATTAAAAGAAATACTGTGTCAATTAGATGAGGAAGTCATTTTAAATAAAGAATTATTATTAATAGGAAAAAAAATCAAGGAATTAACTTTATCTAGTCTTAGTAGTGCTTATAGTACCATGCTACCAAGTGCATTAAAAGCTAGAAAAAATAACCATACAACCAAAAAATATGAATTTTATTTATGCTTAAATTGTAGTGTAGAAGAAGCAAATCTTTTATGTAAAAATAAAGTACAAAAAGAAATCATATCTTTATTTGATTCTAATATTACCATTTCTAAAAAAGAAGCTAATGAAATTTCTGCTTCTGCTGTGAAAACATTATTAAAAAAAGAAATATTAATAGAAAAAAAAGAAGAATGTTATCGACTTCAAATTGGCTTAGAAGAATTAGAACCAAAAAAAACATTAACCAAAGAACAAAAAAAAGCTTACGAAGAAATGATACTAAGAAAAACAGAAGCAACGACTATTTTATTACATGGAGTAACAGGTTCTGGTAAAACAGAAGTTTATATGCAAGTCATAGAAGAAATCATAAAAGAAAACAAACAAGCATTAGTCTTAGTCCCAGAAATTAGTTTAACTCCCCAATTTATTCAAAACTTTACACGACGTTTTGGTACACAAATAGCTGTTTTACATTCAGCCCTTAGCATCGGTGAAAAATATGATGAATGGCGAAAAATTATGCGAGGAGAATGTAATATTGTCATTGGAGCAAGAAGTGCTATTTTTGCACCTTTAGAAAAGTTAGGAATAATTATAATTGATGAATGTCATTCCGATTCTTACAAACAAGAAAACAAACCCAAATATCATGTTTTAGACATTGCAAATTTTCGCAGTCAATATCATAAATGTCCTGTGATTCTTGGTAGTGCGACACCTACATTAGAAATAATGGCAAGAGCCAAAAAAGGTTTATTTCATCTTGTTACATTAACAAAAAGAGCCCAAAATAATACTTTACCAAAATGTATTTTAGTAAACAAAAAAGAAGAAATAAAAAAAGGAAATTTTCTTTTAAGTGAAATTTTAGAACAAAAAATTACAGAACGCTTAGAAAAAAAAGAACAAGTTATGATTTTATTAAATCGAAGAGGACATTCTACACTGATTCAATGTTCTTCCTGTGGTTTTGTTTATAAATGCCCTTATTGTGATATTACTTTAACTTTCCATAAATCGACAAAAAATTTAAGATGTCATTATTGTGGTTATACCAAGTACTTAGATGATTTTTGTCCTGAATGTAAAGAAGAATCCTTAAATTATTATGGACTTGGAACAGAAAAACTAGAAAGCAAACTAAAAGAAAAGTTTCCAAATGCTAATATTGCTAGAATGGATACTGATACCACTTCTAAAAAAGGTACTTTAGAAACACTTATGAAAAGCTTTCGAGAAAAAAAATATGACATTTTAATAGGAACCCAAATGATTAGTAAAGGACTGGACTTTCCAGCAGTAACCTTAGTAGGTATCTTAAATGCAGATATGACTTTAAATATTCCAGATTTTAGAAGCAGTGAGAAAACATTTGCACTTTTATATCAAGCAAGTGGAAGAGCTGGAAGAAGTACAATTCCTGGAGAAGTAATTATTGAAACATTTAATCCCAATAATAAAGTTTTAAATTTTGTTCAGAATCAAGATTACACTGGGTTTTATCATTATGAAATGCAAGTTAGAAAATTATTAAAATATCCACCCTTTTATTATATTGCACATTTAACAATAAAAAGTAAAGATTATGAACTCGCTAGAAATGAATCTAAAAAAGTAAGTGAATTTTTAAGAAAAAATTTAGATAAAGATACCCTTATTTTAGGACCTACTACTGCAAATATGTTTCGAATAAATAATGTTTATCATTTTGAAATCATGATTAAATATCGTTTTGATAAAAAATTAAAAGATACATTAAAAGAATTAGAACAAATTTTTATGATAAATAAAAAAATAGATCTGGATATTGATATGAATGATTAATTCATATCTTTTTAATTTCAAAATAAAATGTCTATTACTGTTAAAAATAGAGATAATTACTGATTAAAAATG